>NZ_JENA01000041.1 GCF_000586015.1 Candidatus Synechococcus spongiarum SH4
GCCATGGCTCCATGACCATGGATCTGGAGATTGCCAACACGGACCGCAGCGTGGGGGCGCGCCTGGCCGGGTTGATTGCGGCGCAGCACGGCAACCGGGGATTCGACGGTCAACTCCAGTTGCGCTTCCGCGGCTGTGCCGGGCAGAGCTTTGGCGCATTCTGCATCCAGGGCCTGGATATGGTCCTCCATGGGGAAGCCAACGACTACGTGGGCAAGGGCATGAACGGCGGACGCCTGGTGATCGTGCCCCCCAGAACCTCCGGGCTGCAAGCGGGCAACCACGTGATCCTGGGCAACACCTGCCTGTACGGAGCCACGGGGGGACAGCTCTTTGCCCATGGCCGGGCCGGTGAGCGTTTCGGGGTGCGCAACAGCGGCGCCCGGGCTGTTGTGGAAGGCGCCGGGGATCACTGCTGCGAGTACATGACCGGTGGGGTGATTGTGGTGCTGGGTCCCACGGGACGCAACGTGGCCGCTGGCATGACCGGCGGGGTGGCCTACCTGCTCCACCAGGACGACACGGCTGTGCGCATTAACAAGGACACCGTGAAGCTGCGCAGCCTGGCGGAGTCCACGGTGCTGGCGAACCATCTCAAGGCGCTCCTGGAGGACCATCTGGTGGCCACAGGCAGTCCCAGGGCGGGGGAGATTCTGGCCCAGTGGGAGGAGCAGCAATCCCGTTTTGTCGCCCTGGTTCCCCCCGCCGAGGAGGAGGGCCTGGGGTTGTCTTCAGTTCCTGTTCAGCCTGGCGCAGTCCCGGCTGATGCCCCTGTGGGAGCCTGATAGGCTGATTCTCCGAACCTGGCCTTGCCTGGGTCGGGCTTGCCCATGATTTTGTCTCTCACCATGGCTCAACCATGATTGAAACCTCTGGCGTGATTGAACGGGAACAAGGCAACGGCTTTTACATGGTCACCCTTGACAAGCCAGAAGGACACCAATGCCTGTGCCGCGCTGCCGGAAAGCTCACCAAATTCCGCATCAAGCTGCTGGCAGGGGACAAGGTGACCGTGGAGATCAGCCCCTATGACCTGACCCGTGGCCGCATTACCTATCGGGAGCGCAACATGGGTGGGCCCCGCCCTGGCGGCCACCGCCCGGGTGGACGTCGCCGTTAATCACTGCCCCTGGTTTCCGGCAGACAGCGCCTTCTCCAGTTCGGCGCGAATCATGCGCCGTTGCTTGACGCCGCGCCACTGGTGACGGAGTTCCTTCCTGTAAAACACCTGGGTGGTGGGGGTCCCGGAAACACCGGCCTGCCGGGCAATGGCGGGCTCCGCCTCAATGTTGATCTCGACGGCATGGACCCGACCTGACAGTTCCGCCACCACGCGCTTCAACTGAGGCTTGAGCACATGGCAGGGGCCACAGCCCGGAGCGGTGTAGACCACCACCAGCGGGTCCAGGCTGTCATGGTAGAGGCGACGCAGAGCGTAGCTGCCTTGCTGCCAGAGGGCTGTGGGGGAATAGGTTTCCTCTGTGGCGGGGCTCACCGGTTGTGGCGGCGGGGCCGGTTCCGGCTCCGCCGTCTTGCGGGATACCGGGACCGCCAGGTTCTCCTCCGTCAGCCATCCTTCAGCAGCAAGGGCTGCTTGACAGCCCGTGGCCGCTGCCGTAACGGCCTGTCGCCAGCGGCGATCCGCCACGTCCCCGGCCCAGAAGACGCCGGGGACGACCGTTTCCGGGTGTCCCGGCTGTTGAGGCAGCAGATAGCCGTCTTCATCCAGGGGAAGCTGCCCCTGGACCAAGCCTGTATTGGGGGTATGGCCGATGGCATAGAAAAGCCCGCGCACAGACAGGCGCTTTGTGGCGCCGTCAAGGCGGTGACGCAGTTGGATGGCCGCGAGCCAATCATCCCCCTGCAGGGCTTCCACCTCATGCTCCCAATGGATGGTGACGTGATCGTTGGCCGCCACCCGGTCCGCCATGGCCTTGGAGGCCCGAAACCGGTTGCTGCGCACAATCAGATGCACGTGGGAACCGTATTTGGTCAGGGCATGGGCTTCTTCACAGGCGGAGTCACCGCCCCCAATCACCGCCAGGGGCTCATCCCGGAATTGGGGTGTGGCCCCGTCACACACGGCGCAAGCGCTGATGCCGCGACTCCAGAACCGCTCTTCCTCGGGCAGGTG
Organism: Candidatus Synechococcus spongiarum SH4; assembly: GCF_000586015.1. Classification (GTDB taxonomy): domain Bacteria; phylum Cyanobacteriota; class Cyanobacteriia; order PCC-6307; family Cyanobiaceae; genus Synechococcus_B; species Synechococcus_B spongiarum_F. The sequence goes on from NZ_JENA01000041.1 coordinate 2,135, forward strand.
AAGGCGATTGGCGCGGGCGCCTGTGGCCAGGATCACGGCATGGGCCTGCAGGGCCTGTCCCTGGGCCTGGATGGTGAACGGTCGCCGGCTCAGATCCAACCCCTCAGCATCCGCCTCCAGCAAACGGGCTCCCCAGCGCACGGCCTGGGCCTTCATGCGGTCCATGAGTTCGGGACCCAGGATCCCCTGGGGAAAACCGGGAAAGTTCTCCACGTGAGTGGTGGTCATCAGTTGACCGCCAGGGATGCCCCCCTCCTGGAAGCCGGTGATAAGCAGAGGCGCCAGGTTGGCGCGAGCGGCATAGAGGGCAGCCGTATATCCTGCCGGACCTGAACCGATAACAACCAGGTTTTCCGTGGTGGCGGGGGAGACCATGGATCAACAAACCAAACAGAGGTAGGCATTTCTTTCCGGGAAAGAAAAGAAATGCTTCAGTTCCTTAAGGAAAAGGGAAGACGGCAGGACAGTTAAGAAATCCTGACCGAGGTGTAGAGATGTTGAAAACAACGCCACGATCCGTTACCCCTTTCCATTCCTTCGCACCGGAGTTGGCCGCTTTGGAGTGGACGGAAGAAGGGGAGCTTGCCGCCGCTCCCCGCTGCCAAATGGTTCAACGCCTGCTGGAAGCGGAATCTCAACCTGCAACTCAGGTGGAGTTGATTCGTGCTTCCCAGCCCTGGTGCATCAAGGACAACGGAGAACCACCACCCCAGACCGATCATCCCGATTGGGACGGCCGGGGCGTCAATTCTGGCCGTCGTTCCCCGGATCATCCGGGGTCCGGCGTTCCGCCGTCGGAGTAGGACGTTCGCTGCGACGGGGACGGTCCGAGGGGCCGCCGCCTCCGCGAGGCTCCGCCTTGCGGACACGAATGGCGCGCCCCATCCACTCCACGTCCTGAAGGTCGTCGATGGCTGACTGCTCGTCAACCTCGTTGACCATGTCTACAAAAGCGAACCCGCGCTTTCGGCCGGTTTCCCGGTCGAGGGGAAGGCTCACACGGGCCACTGCGCCGTAGTAGGCAAAGAGCTCCTGGATGTCCTCCTTCTCGGCCGTGAAGGGAACGTTGCCGACGTAAATGCTCATGAAACAGGCGGGCTGAAACCGCAGAAGAGAAGGCTGGCGTCCCAAATGGGCGCCAGCCGTTCCCACCCTAAGACCATGGGCGCCGCCAAGCGCTTCCCCGCAGCACAAACACAAGCCTGGGGGTAGGGTCACCCGAACCTGACACCCCTTCATCACAGTGTAAAGTTTTGTTGCACACATGGACATCCCATGACCTCAACCTCCCTCTCTCTTCCAGCCAACTCCGACTATCAGTGGTTCCAGGAGACCGCCGCCGCCCAGATCCGCCGGGAACGCCTGGCCAAAGCCGAGAAGCTCAACGGACGGGTGGCCATGCTGGGCTTCCTCCTGGCCCTTGTCACCGAAGCCCTGAGCGGTTACGGCATCCTTGGGCAACTGCACCTCGGTTGAGACCGTTGCTCCCGGCCGCCACCGGGCTGCCCAGTCCAGCCCCTACAAGGCCCACAGCACCTGGTCCAGGGTTGCCCGAACCAGGTGCAGCACAATAAACGCCAGGATGGGGGAGAAGTCAATGCCGCCCAAAGGGGGAACGATTCCCCGGAACAATCTCAGGTAGGGCTCACTCAACTGGGCCAGAATATGGCCCACTGTCGATTGCCTGAGTTGGGGAATCCAGCCGCTGAGAATGTAGAGGATCAAGAGAAACTGATAGAGATCAACCAGCCGGTTGACGCTCTGGATCACAAGAAATACGGGAGACATGGACGGATGCACAGGGAGGCGGCGCCGGGGAGCCAGCCGTCTCAGCCAAACGTATCGTCCAGCAGTGTGTTGATGCGCTGACGCAGGTTCTGTCTATCCGATTGTCGCAGCAGATTGTGACGGGTAAAAACAGCGATCTGCGCCAAGCCCACCAGCATCAAGGCGTTCCCCAGGAGGGGAATGCTGTTCAACGCTTCGGCAATACCGCTGACCAGTTGAAACACCACCAGAGCAGCGATCAACAGGAACAGGTTGCGGATGGGCCGTCCAAGGCTTTTCAAGGACAGGCTCCAGCCCTGCTGATCGATCCAGCCTTGCAAGAGGTCAAGCAGAGCCTGGAACTCCCCACCTTCACCCCTGCCCTCATCCTTCTGGGAGGCGGGTGTTGGGGCTGCTGATGGGGCGTCAGACGTCTGACGCCCGGCTCGGGATGGCTCAGGCATATCCTTCATGTCCTGCATCGCTGTTGCTGGGCGTTGCACGTCAATTCAGACTAGCTGTTGACGGGCGTCAAGGTCGCTTCCCCGGAAAGGGGCTGGAAAGGGGCAACCAGAGGGAAGGACCCGTCCTGCAACTTCTGCGCCAGAGCGGCCGTGATGTGATCGGTGAGACGCAGGCTTGTGGCGGAGGCCGTGGAGACGGCGCGTCCCCCAATGGTGATCCGCCCACTGAGAAGGTCTTTGTAGGAGACACAACCAAATCCGGGACGGACCCGTCGGGGAATGGAAAAATCCAGCACAGGCGCCTGGAGTTGATGGTCCCCCACCCCTGCCGCTGCCGCCGCCTTGATGGTCAGCAGAGGGACAGGGGCGGCCAGGGCCACCATCACCCCTGCTCCCAACTCCCCGAACCAGCAGGGGCGCAGCCAGGCCGGCTGGATGTGTTCGGCATCGGCGCTGACTGCCGCCGCGGCTCCCGGCGCCAGGGCATGGCCGCTGGGCAGGCGGTTGCAGTGGGGCTGATGGCCAATGCCCGCACCCACAACCACCCCGATGGCGCCGGCCACAAAGACGGGGGAACCCACCCCCAGGCAGTGCAGACGAGGGCTGCTCAAGCCAATGCCGCGTCCCCCGGGCGCTGTGAACACCCCGTTGCCCAGCCGCTCCAGAAGAGGTCCGTAAAAGGACCAGATCCGCATCTCGCCGCTGTTGACCGCCACAATGCCGTTTTCACTGATGGCCCGCGGCAGCAGAAGACGGGTCATGCCCAGGCCGGCCAGGTCCAACTGGGTCACCAGTTCCTGTCGAGGAAACTGAGGCTGCCTCTCCCCGGACGCAACAAAAGATACGGAAGCCCCCTTGAGCAAAGCATCCAACACGGCTGCGCCGCTGCGTTCCGGGCGGTCTCCCCCGCTCAGGGGCAGGGTCAGACTGTTGTTGCTGCCGTGGCATTGCAGGTGAACCCCTGCCAGTTCAGCCCGTTGGATGCGGATCGGGGGGTCGCAGGGACCCAGCCCGATGGCGAGGCTGGCCTGGGTGCTGATGCTGCAATCCCCTGCAGCCAGAACGTCCGTGCTGGCAAATGCCTTCTGCAGGCCCAGTGTGGCCACGTCGGCGCGGAACTGCGCACTGGTGCGCACCCGCAGATCGCCAGCGGCCTGACGGCGTTGCAACTGCTCCATGGTACGGCGTGGCGATGGGGACACAGGACCGTCGGGAGCACTTCGCTAGGCTCATCCCATGGTGGCTGTTGTCCTGCCGATCTGCTGCCGGTGAATCGTCTGCTCCAGCTTCTGCGGCATGCCTGAATCCATCGAATTTTCCGCTCCGGGGAGCGAACCCATCAGCGAAGGCCGCATTGTGCCTACGGATTTGCGGAGCGAGATGTCCCGCTCCTATCTGGAGTACGCCATGAGCGTCATTGTGGGTCGGGCCCTGCCCGATGCCCGCGACGGCCTCAAGCCTGTGCATCGGCGCATCCTCTACGCCATGTATGAACTGGGTCTTACGGCTGAGCGGCCCTTTCGCAAGTGTGCCCGGGTGGTGGGGGAAGTGCTGGGTAAATATCATCCCCACGGGGAGAGCGCGGTGTACGACGCCCTGGTGCGCATGGCCCAGAGCTTCTCCATGCGGGCGCCGCTCATCGATGGCCATGGCAACTTCGGCTCCGTGGACAACGATCCCCCTGCCGCCATGCGCTATACGGAGTCGCGGCTGCAGGCGCTCAGCACCAGCGCCCTCCTGGAGGACATTGAAAGCGAAACCGTCGACTTTCTGCCCACCTTTGACGGCTCCCAGCAAGAGCCCACGGTGCTGCCCGCCCGCATTCCCCAGCTTCTGCTCAACGGTTCGGCCGGCATTGCCGTGGGCATGGCCACCAACATCCCCCCCCACAACCTGTCGGAACTGATTGCCGGCCTGGATGCCCTCATCAGTGATCCGCAGTTGGGTGACCAGCAGTTGCTCCAACTGATTCCCGGTCCCGATTTCCCCACCGGTGGTCAAATCCTGGGGCGCCGCGGCATCAAGGAGACCTATCGCAGCGGGCGGGGCTCCATCCCGGTGCGCGGTGTGGCCACCGTGGAAACCCTTCATGCCAAAGGTCGTCCTGATCGGGATGCGGTGATCATTACCGAGCTTCCCTACCAGGTGAATAAAGCGGCCCTGATCGAGCGCATTGCCGAGTTGGTGAACGAGAAAAAGCTGGAGGGAATTTCCGATATTCGCGATGAGAGCGACCGGGAGGGAATGCGGGTCGTCATTGAATTGCGGCGGGATGCCTATGGCCAGGTGGTGCTCAACAACCTGTTCAAGCTCACCCCTCTGCAGGCCAACTTCAGCACCAACATGGTGGCGCTGGTGAAGGGCGAGCCGCTGCTCCTCAATCTACGGCAACTTCTGGATACGTTCCTGGCCTTTCGCGTCGAGACCGTTGAGCGGCGCACCCGCCATTTGCTCAGCAAGGCGGAAGAGCGGGACCACGTGCTGCAGGGCTTCCTCCTGGCCCTGAGGGATCTGGATGAAGTCATCCGCCTGATTCGCGCCGCCGCCGATACCCCTACGGCCCGCAGCCAGTTGGAAGAGCGTCTGGGCCTCGGTCCCCGGCAATCCGAGGCGATTCTGCAGATGCAACTGCGGCGGCTCACGGCTCTGGAGGCGGACAAGATCCGCCTGGAGCACGAGGATCTGCTGAGGAAAATCACCGACTATCGGGACATCCTGGCCCGTCGTGAGCGGGTCAGCGGCATCATTCGCACGGAACTGGATCAACTGCGCTCCCGCTTTGCCACGGAACGGCGGACCATGATCCTTGACGGCGACGGGGACCTGGAAGACATTGACCTCATTGCCAACGAGCGCTCCGTGGTGTTGCTCACCAGTGGCGGCTACCTGAAGCGCATGCCCGTGCGGGAGTTTGCCGCCACCAACCTGGGGACCCGAGGCAAGGCCGGAACCCGCAGTGAAAGCACGGAGCAGGTGCGTCTGTTCATCAGTTGCAACGACCACGACACCCTGCTGCTGTTCAGCGACCGGGGCATTGTCTATGCCTTGCCCGCCTACAAGGTGCCCATTGCCAGCCGCACCGCCAAGGGTTCTCCCATCGTTCAGCTTCTCCCCATTTCCCGGGAAGAGGAGATCACCTCCCTGCTGGCCCTGCCCGACTTCAGTGAGGATCAGTATCTGCTCATGCTCACCCGGGCGGGCTTCATCAAGCGCACACCCCTCAGCGCCTTCGCCAACATTCGCGTCAGCGGGTTGATTGCCATCCACCTGGAACCTGGCGACGCCCTGCGCTGGGTGCGCCAGGCGCGGGTGGGGGACAGTGTGCTGATCGGCTCCCGGTCGGGGATGGCCATTCATGTGTCTATCAACGACAACCAGCTACGTTCCATGGGACGCACCGCCCGGGGTGTCCGGGCCATGGCCCTGCGGCAGGGGGATCAGGTGATCGGGATGGACGTGCTGGCGGGAGGCCCCCAGGCTGAACCTGCCCCCTGGGTCCTGGTGGCCTCCGCCCATGGCCGGGGCAAACGGGTGGCCATGGAGGAGTTTCCCTTGCAGGCCCGGGCCGGCATGGGGCGCCGCGCCCTCAAGTTCCGCGGCTCCGGCGACGCCCTCATCAGCCTCCGCATCCTGGGGGAGGCTGATGAGGTGTTGCTGGTGAGTGAGCAAGGAGTCATTGTGCGCCTTCAGACTGACCGGATCTCCCAGCAATCCCGGGCGGCCACCGGTGTCAGGTTGCAGAGACTGGGGGCGGAAGATCGGCTGGTGGAGGTGGTGCTGGTGCCGCCAGCCTCCGGGGACGAAGAGGGGAGCGACAACGTCGGTCAGGACGCCGGGGAGGCGGAGCCGCCGGTCCCGACGGCCCAATCCGAGGTGGAACCTTGAGCGCCCCGGGGCCGCTGGTGATGGGGGTGACCGGCGCATCGGCTCAACAGTTGGCTGTGCGCGCCCTGCAACTGCTGCTGGATGCCGGCCAGCAGGTGGAGTTGGTGGCCAGTCGGGGTTGTGCCCAGGTGTGGCGGGACGAGCAGGGGCTGGTTCTGCCCCGTTCCCCTGATGCCCAGGAAGCGTTTTGGCGCCGCCAATGTGACCGCCAAGGGGGGCAACTGCGCTGTCACCCCTGGAACGCCCTTGGCGCCGCCATCGCCAGTGGCAGTTATCCGGTGCGGGGCATGGTGATCCTGCCCTGCACCATGGGCACTGTCGCGCGCCTGGCGGCGGGGGTGTCTCTGGAGTTGCTGGAGCGGGCCGCGGATGTGCAGCTCAAGGAGCGACGCCCCCTGGTCATTGCCCCCCGGGAAATGCCCTGGACACTCATCCACCTGCGCAATCTCACGCGCCTGGCGGAGGCGGGCGCCCACATTGCTCCCCCCATCCCCGCCTGGTATCAGCGCCCCGAGTCCCTCAACGACATGGTGGATTTTCTGGTGATCCGCATCCTGGACAGCCTGGGCTATGACCTGGGCCGGCAACTGCGGCGCTGGCAGGGACCCGTATCTCTTCCAGTGGGGTCCGGGGCATGAAGCGCGCCCTGCTGGTCCCTGTGCTCTTAAGCCCATGGCTGCTGGCGGTGTGGGTGGGGTTTCACAATTTGCGTCAGCCGCCCCGCCATCTGCAACTGCTCACCGAAACCACCCCTCCCCTCCCCATTGGGGGCTGGCTGCTGCTGAGTTCCAGTCTTGGCGTGACCTTGGGGGCCGCCACCGTTGGCGTATTGCTCCAGACGAAACCCTCGCCGCGCCGTCGCCGCTGGCAGGAGGCCGGCCCGGAGCCCCCCCCCTATGGGGATGAGGCGGAGGATGGGGCGACAGGGGAAGAACCCGACAATCCCGGGCCACGGCACTGGCGAGGAGCCGAACCCGGCCCGGAGGAGCCGCCCCCCATCATGGACGTGCCGTTCCGGGTGGTGCGGGCGGCGCGGCGGACCCCCGATCCCGCCCCCGAGGCCTCCCCCTCTCCTCCCCACAACACTCCCGCCGCCAACGGGGACGACGATTGGCAACCGCCACAGTCCGAGGCTTGGTGAACAGGCGGGAGCGGGTCCTATTCAGCGCTACCCTGGGTGAATCCATGACCATAGGGCCGTGACCAGGGACGCAACAGCCTCGCCAGCGCATCGTGGACCTGTGCCGGCCAAGGCCGGTGCAGCAGCCAGGCCATCCGCCAAGCCGGCGGGCAAGCCGGCCGCCAGGAAAAAGCCCCAACCGGAGGACCAACCCTTTGGCGAATTTGTCCCCGGTCTGCTGATCCCGGCCATGGCCCAGGCATGCGCCGCCCATGGGGGATCCGCGCCAACACTCCAGTTACAAGAGGCCCCCATGCCCGTGGTGGGCGGTCAGTGCTGGCGAATCCAGGGGGAACTGCCGGGACCGCGCCGGTTCTGGCTCTGCTTCGAGAAACCGGACATCAACAGCCGTAAAACCTTTACCCTGGCGGAGTCCGGGCAGGAGCCTTCTCTGCTGGAACCCTTTCTCGTTGACGAGAAGCGGGTCTCAATGGCCCTGCTGGTGGCGCGGTTGGTGCAGCGTCTCAATGGTCAGAAATGGCTGGGCCCCAACTGAGCATCCGGTCTCATCGGCGCCGACCGGATCTGTCTGTAGGGGAAGCT
>NZ_JENA01000042.1 GCF_000586015.1 Candidatus Synechococcus spongiarum SH4
TTGCTGGTTCCCTCCCTTGCGTGATGCAATCCCCTTCCGTCGATTTGGCTGCAAGTTTGCAAGGACAGACCTTTGGGACCGTGCTTGCCGATCCACCCTGGAGATTTACCAACAGAACCGGAAAAATAGCACCGGAGCACCGGCGTCTTGCCCGTTACCATACTCTATCGTTTGAGGAAATAGCTGCCTTGCCGGTGGCAAACTTCATGACGGAAGCTGCCCACTGCTATCTGTGGGTACCGAATGCCTTGCTGCCTGAAGGACTGTCAACATTGAAAGCCTGGGGATTCCAGTACAAAACCAATTTAATCTGGCACAAAGTGAGGAAAGACGGCGGATCGGACGGGCGGGGCGTCGGTTTCTATTTTCGCAATGTTACGGAGATGATCCTGTTTGGTATCAAGGGAAAGAATGCCCGTACTTTACCCCCTGGCCGCAGTCAGGTGAACCTCATTGCCAGCCGCAAACAGGAGCACTCCCGCAAGCCTGATGAGCAATACAGCCTGATTGAGAGTTGTAGTTGGGGGCCGTACCTGGAGCTGTTCGGGCGGGGGACTCGCAAAGGATGGCAAGCATGGGGCAATCAAGCAGAACCGGAATACGAACCGGACTGGCCCACCTACCCGTACAACTCCGCCATGGTGACAAGATCATGAACAATACTTGAAAAATTCGAGATCACCACCAACATGATCCGCTGATCGGGACTTGTACGCCTTTTCCGCCTTTCATGCTGCCGGGGCGATCTATTAAACTGCGCCGGATCTGTGTATGGCGCTGGTGGAATCGAGCGCCAATTCCCCTTGCCAGGGCTGAGCCGGTTCATGTTTCCCCCGACTTCGGCAAGCCTCCCACATCCCCCTATCCTGTCACCGTTGCTACAGGGCGCCCCACCCCGGCCTGGGAAGATTCAATGCCTCTTCACTTGAAAGCGTAAGCGAACCGTGGATCGGCAATGCTGGCAAGGGAACGCCTCCATCCGATTCCACCGCTCCGGGGAGCGCACAGTGTACCAGGGGGGATGTACCGCCCCCTTGAAACTCTCCCGTGCGGTGAACCACGGCAGCACCTGTGAGTTGTCCCTTCTCCATACCGCAGGCGGGTTGGTGGGAGGCGACATGCTGCACGTGGACTGCCGGTTGGCCCCCCGTAGCCGCGCTCTGCTCACCAGTGTGGCGGCCCAGAAGGTCTACGGCAGCGTGGGGCGCTCCCGACTCCATCCCCAGGGCGCTTGGGCCCGGCAACAACTCGTCTGTCGGGTGGAGGACGGGGCATGGCTCAGTTGGTTTCCCCAGGAGACGGTGGTGTTTGCCCATGGTTTGCTGGAGCAGGACCAGCGGGTGGAGTTGCAGGGATCCGGCGCCTGGCTGGGGGCGGAGGTGGTGCGGCTGGGGCGCACAGCGGCGAATGAAACCATTGGGCGAGGCTGCTGGCGCTCGCGCCTGGAGTTGTGGCGTGGACAGCGCCTGCTGCTGGGGGACCCCATGGGCCTTGACGGCGCCTCCCGGCAACGGCCCCACGGCCTGGCGGGGCAGGCGGTGGTGGGGATGTTGAACTGGGCCGGTGGGCTGCGGCTGGATGCCTTGGCCGTGGACGCCTGCCGTCAGGCCCGGGGAGATCTTCCCGGCGAGATGGAGGCGGGGGTCGTCCACGATGATGGGGGAGACCTCCTCTGCTGCCGCTACCGGGGGGATTCCACCCAGGCGGCCCGCTGCTGGTTTGTGCGCATCCGGGCCTTGATCCACCAGTGGCGGGGGGAACCGCCCCCTGTTGCGCCCCGGGTCTGGCCCTTGCAGGAAACCCTCCTGTTGTCGCCCGGCACAATGGTGGCAGATGGCGTTGCCCCCTGCTGACCATGCACCTCACCCCCCAGGAGAAGGACAAGCTGATCACCGTCACCGCGGCTCTGCTGGCGGAGCGGCGTCTCAAGCGCGGTCTGCGGCTGAACCATCCCGAAGCGGTGGCATGGCTCAGCTTCTGCATCCTGGAGGCGGCCCGGGACGGCAAAACCGTAGCGGCGGTCATGGCGGAGGGCTCCACGTGGCTGGGGCGGGACCAGGTGATGGAGGGGGTGCCGGAGTTGATCCGGGAGGTGCAGATGGAAGCCACCTTCCCCGACGGCGCCAAGCTGGTGACCCTCCACGAGCCCATCCGCTAGCCCGCGCCACACACCCGTCCATCACACCAACCACCCCGCCATGTCCCCCATGATTCCCGGCGAACTGCTGCCTGAACCCGGCGTCATCCTGCTCAATGCAGACCGGCCCACCCACCAGGTGCTGGTGGCCAATCCGGGGGACCGGCCCGTTCAGGTGGGATCCCACTTCCACTTCCACGAGGTGAACAGCATCCTGACCTTTGACCGGGAATCCTGCCGGGGGATGCGCCTGGATCTGCCGGCAGGGACCGCCATGCGCTTCGAACCCGGTGACGAGCGGCTGGTGCGGCTGGTTCCCATGGGGGGGCGGCGGCGCGTCATCGGCTTCAACGGCCACATCAACGGCCCCCTCTGACCACACGCCACCCCCTTCACTCCACCCCCTGTCTTCCCCACCCCGCCATGGCCTATCCCCTGGATCGCCGCGTCTATGCAGAAACCTACGGCCCCACCGTGGGGGATCGCCTGCGGCTGGCGGATACGGACTTGATCCTGGAGGTGGAGCAGGATCGTTGCATTTATGGGGAGGAGGTGAAATTCGGCGGCGGCAAGGTGATCCGGGACGGCATGGGTCAGAGCCAGGCGAGCCGTGGGGACGGCGCCATGGACACGGTCATCACCAATGCCCTGATCCTGGATTGGTGGGGCATCGTCAAGGCGGACGTGGGTTTGCGGGACGGCAGGATTGCCGCCATCGGCAAAGCGGGCAACCCCGATATTCAGGACGGGGTGGACGTGGTGATTGGTCCGGGGACGGAGATCATTGCTGGCGAGGGGCAGATCCTCACCGCCGGCGCCGTTGACAGCCACGTCCATTTCATTTGTCCCCAGCAGGTGGAAACCGCCCTGGCCAGCGGGGTGACCACCATGCTGGGCGGGGGCGTCGGACCCGCCACCGGCACCAACGCCACCACCTGCACGCCGGGCGCCTTTCATCTGGCGCGGATGTTGCAGGCGGCCGAGGGGCTGCCCGTGAATCTGGGGTTTTTCGGGAAGGGGAACGCCAGTGAGGCGGAGGCATTGGAGGAACAGGTGCGGGCGGGGGCCTGTGGCCTCAAGCTCCACGAGGATTGGGGCTCCACCCCGGCCGCCATTGACTGTTGTCTGACGGTGGCGGACCGCTTCGACGTGCAGGTGTGTATCCACACGGACACCCTCAACGAAGCCGGCCATGTGGAAGACACCATCGCCGCCATTGCCGGACGCACCATTCACACCTTCCACACCGAAGGGGCCGGTGGCGGTCATGCGCCGGACATCATCCGCATCTGTGGCGAGGCCAACGTGGTGCCCTCCTCCACCAATCCCACCCGCCCCTACACCGCCAACACCCTGGAGGAACACCTGGACATGCTGATGGTCTGCCACCATCTGGACCGCGGCATTCCCGAGGACGTGGCCTTTGCCGAATCCCGCATTCGCCGGGAAACCATTGCCGCAGAAGATATTCTCCACGATCTGGGGGCCTTCAGCATCGTTGCCAGTGATTCCCAGGCCATGGGACGGGTGGGGGAGGTGGTTACCCGCACCTTCCAGACGGCCCACAAAATGAAGGTGCAGCGGGGTGCGTTGCCGGAAGACAACCACCGCAACGACAACCATCGCATCCGCCGCTATATGGCCAAGGTGACCATCAACCCCGCCATTGCCCACGGCATTGACAGCCAGGTGGGTTCCGTGGAGGTGGGCAAACTGGCGGATCTCTGCCTCTGGAAACCCGGCTTCTTTGCCGTCAAGCCTGAACTGGTGCTCAAGGGGGGCTCCATTGTCTGGGCCCAGATGGGGGATCCCAACGCCTCCATCCCCACCCCGGAGCCCGTCCATGGCCGCCCCATGTTTGCCGGCTTCGGCGCCGCCCTGGCTCCAAGCTGCCTTACCTTCGTCTCCCAGGCGGCTGTGGATGGGGATCTCCCCCACCGGCTGGGCCTGCAAACCCCCTGTGTGCCCGTGTGCAACACCCGTGGGGGCATCGGCAAGACCGCCATGAAGCTGAACACCGCCACCCCGTCCATCCAGGTGGACCCTCAAACCTACGAGGTGTTTGCCGATGGCCGGTTGCTCACCTGTGAACCTGCCCGGATGTTGCCCATGGCGCAGCGGTATTTCCTGTTGTGAGAAAGCGGTTCAAACCCCGGTCCCGGATCAGGGAGGGGCGCCGGGGATGCTCTTATCTTTCTTTCTTTCTTACCTTTCCTGGCCATTGCCGGGGGTTGCATCCACAGTGGCTACGGCGCTTCCTTCCCCCTCGTCAGGACCATGGCGGCTGTGGCGGAAGATCACGGTGCTCAAGGGGGGCAGGCATAGATCCAGGGAATGGGCATAGCTGTGCATCGGCCAGGGGTCTGTAAAGCGCCCCCCCAGGTTACCCAGATTACTGCCCCCATAGATTTCCGCGTCACTGTTGAAAGCCTCTCTATACCAACCCTCCAGGGGCACACCGATTCGATAGTTCTTGTGGGGATTCGGGGTGAAATTACACACAATCACCAGCCAGCGCTGACTTTTCTCGTCTCTGCGCATGAAGCTGATCACACCGTTACGATTATCATCACAATGGATCCATTGAAAACCGTTGGTGTTGAAATCTTCCCGCCAGAGGGCCGGCTCTGATTTGTAGAGAACATTAATGTCATCAATCATCCGCATCAGTTTCCGGTGATCGGGATATTGTAGCTTATTCCACTCCAGATCATCCCAGACATTCCATTCACCCCGCTGGCCAAATTCCATGCCCATAAAAATTGTTTTCTTACCAGGGTGGGTCCACATGTAAGCGAGCAGGGCGCGGGTGTTGGCAAACTTCCGCCAATCATCCCCTGGCATCTTATGCAGTAGATTACTCTTCTCATGCACCACCTCATCATGGGAAAGAGCCAACATGAAGTTCTCACTATAGTAATACATCATGGAAAAGGTAATGAGATTCTGATGAAATTGTCGGAACCATGGATCCATGGCAAAATAATCCAGCATATCATGCATCCAACCCATATTCCATTTCAAGTTAAAGCCCAAGGCATCACGGCTATGCTCACCAGGGGGCTGGGTAACACCTGGCCACTCGGTTGACTCTTCCGCAATGGAAAGAATCCCGGGGAAGTAATGGAAGAGGGTTCCATTGAGCTGTTGAAGGAAATTCACCACCTCCAGATTCTCGCGGCCACCATATTTGTTGGGTAACCATTCTCCCTCTGGCCGGAGATAATCCAGGTAGAGCATGGAGGCAACCGCATCCACACGGATTCCGTCAATATGGAACTCACTGATCCAGAACAGGGCACTGGAAACCAGGAAATTGCGCACCTCGTTGCGACTGTAATTAAAAATCAACGTGCCCCATTCCTTATGCTCGCCAATGCGTGGATCAGCATGTTCATACAGGAAATCACCATCAAAGTATGCCAGGCCATGATTATCTTTTGGAAAATGCCCCGGCACCCAGTCCAGAATGACGCCAATTCCGTTTTGATGACAGCGATCCACAAAAGCCCGGAACTCGTCGGGCTTGCCATGGCGGCTGGTGGGGGCATACCAACCCGTCACCTGATACCCCCAGGAGCCCTCGAAGGGATGCTCCGTGACGGGCATCAACTCAATATGGGTAAAACCCCGCGCCTTCACGTGGGGGATCACCTTATCCGCCAGTTCCATGTAGGTGAGCAGCCGTGTCCCCGGCTTCATGTCGTTGGCAGGGACCGGTGAACGCGCCGTGCCGTCCGGTTCCACATAGGGCTGGGCCGCGTCGGCATGGAGCCAGCTTCCCAGGTGCATCTCATAGACGGCAATGGGCTGCTCCAGGGGGTTCCGGCCATCCCGCTCACGAATCCAGGCTTCGTCACCCCAGACAAAGCGGTTCTCCGCCACCACGGAGGCTGTGGCCGGGCGCACCTCATGGTGGAACCCGTAGGGGTCCGCCTTGGCGTAGGGATGCCCATGGCGGGTGTGGATCTCGTATTTGTATAGTTCCCCTTCCCCCAGACCCGGGACAAACAGTTCCCAGATGCCGCCGCTGCGCTGTTGTGCCGGATGCATCCGCCCGTCCCAGCCGTTGAAGGCGCCAATGACGGACACGCTGACCGCATTGGGGGCCCAGAGACAGAACTGTACGCCGCTCACCCCGGCCTGCTCCAGCCGATGGGCCCCCATGCGGGTCCAGATGTGATGATGATTACCTTCGGCAAACAGGTGGCGATCCAGTTCCCCCATCCACTCCTGACGAAACCCGTAGGGGTCGTGCTGACGGCTGTTGATGCCGCCCCGCAGCAGTTGCAGTTGGTAGGCGCAGCCGGGATCCGTCGCTAGCTCCCGCTCAAACAGCCAGGGATGGTGAACCGCCTCCATGGGCAGCATCCGGTCTTGAAGCGCCAGGTCCACACGCTCCGCGTCCGGGAGCCAGGCCCGCACCACATGGCCGCCGCCGGGGAGAGCGTGGGGGCCGAGAATTGCGTAGGGGTCGTGGTGACGGCAGTTGGCCAGCCGTTCAACCGCTTGAATAAACCCTTGGTGTTCACCCACAGGGAGAATGCAGATTCCTAGGAGCCTACGCTGTGGCCGGATCCTGCTGCTGCAACGGCAACTGCAGGCAGGCTTCATCCCAGCGGAAATGCACCACCACCACCTGGCGCTCGTGGGCCGCCACGGTGTGGGGCGCCCGGCCGTTACCTGGATTGATCCCGATCAGGGGCCACCCCGCCAAGGCGATGGACAGGCGGAGCCGCACCGCCGCCGGCACTGTCCGCAGCAGCGGCTGAAAGCGAACCAACCGCCAAGTGAGATCCTGGGCCTGGGGACCCAGCCAGCGCTCCACCCCCATCGTGAGTTGTTCCACCCGTGTCCGTCCCCCCGTCTCCCGCACCTGGGACAGGGCGCAGCAGAGATCAAAACCCTGTCCCTCACTGGCGGCCTTCAGCCGTAGTTCCACGGCGCCGCCGAGGGTCAGGGCATGGGGCAAAGGCATGGTGGTGAAGGTGAGCACGTCGCTGCGGCAGTCCAGGTCATGGCGGTCCGCTGGGCCGGCCTGCAGGTCCAGATGTCCGCCCCGGGCCGGGGTGGGTCGCCATGGATCCAGCACCAGTTGATCCCGGCCTCCCCCCATGGCTTGCTCCGGCTCCAGCAGCAGCCGGCCGGCCTGGGGATCCACCCCACTGAGGCCTTCGCCCCTCAACCAACAGCGTCCCGGCGCCTGTGGGGGCCAGTGGGAACCGCCCCACCAGCGACCGCGTCCCACGTCAAACAACTGGACAGGGCGCCGGGACTGGGCCGGGGGGCAATCCTTCAAGTGATGGTTAAAGAAGGCCAGGTGCCGCTGATCCAGTCCGCCGCCGCGCCAATTGCCATGGGTCCAGGGACCCACCACCAACCGGGGGCGGCCACCGGCCTTCAGGCTCCGGTCATGGAGCGCCATGACGCCCCGGAGATAGGGGTCGTACCACCCCCCGATCAGCAGCATGGGTCGCCGCAGGACGGCGGCCAGGCCCCCATCCGCTACGGGTGATTCCCAGTCCCCCGACCACCAGCGCAACAGGTGGTTCCCGGGGTCCACCTGCTGGAGAAGCTCCCAACCCTCCTCAAGAAAATCCTGACGGTGAAGGGCCTTGCGGATGCGGCCGTAGGCCACCCCGTCCCCGCGCCGCTGACAGGCTGCGGCCGCCAGTTGCAACGCCCAGGCCAGCCCCAGGGCCCACCAATCCGCCCGGCCGTCCCGGCACCAGTGGTGTTGCAGGCTGAGGCCCGCCATGGCCGGGGCCGTGCAATCCGGCGCGTCCGGACCGTCCCAGAGCAACTGGGTCAAGCCCTGGTAGGAAAAGCCGTAGCAACCGATGCGGCCGTTACAATCCGGCTGGGCCCGCAGCCAGGCCAGGGTGCAGCTCCCGTCCCGGGCTTCGTTGGCAAACAGGCGGAACGTGCCGCCGGAGTCGCCACAGCCCCGCACGTCCTGCACCACCACCAGGTAGCCCTGGGCGGCATACCAGGCGGGGTGGGCATAGACCATGGTGGAGGCCAGGGCATGCCCATAGGGCTGCCGCATCAGCAGGGCCGGCCATGGCCCCCCGTGTCGGGGGCGCCAACAACCGGCCTGCAGGGGGACGCCATCCGGCAACACCAACCGGCGTTGCTCGTGGATCACGTCATATGGCGCCCCGACAGCACCCATGGGATGCTCTTCCCATTATCCCCGCAGGGTTCGCCTTCAAGTCACGTCAGGGCAGTGGAGACCCACGACATAGGTGACGAGAATCTCGGCATCGGCGGTGCTGATTCCCTGGCTTGCGGCCACCTGTTCCAGGCCCGTGGACGAGTAGACGCTACTGCCGCTGGAATTGATAGTCTCGAACTGTTGGCAGAGTTCCTCGACCATGGCGGGGTTGTTTTTGACGGTATTGAGAAGACCGGAGGGGTTGGCCTGGGTGGGACGCAAAATCCTCGGCCCAGCCGCCATGGCCGCCGCAAGCCCCAGAATCACGAGACCGAGGCGTAGACGTAAAGGCGGGCGCAACTTCCTGAATCCTCTTGCCGTTTCCATGGTTTTGCCTGGGCTTTTTCCCAGTCTACACCCTGGATCCGGCCTGCCGCAAGTCCTGGTGAGCGCCGGTTCATGACCGTCACTCCCCCCCTGATCGAGATTGGGCTGGTGGTGGCCGCCCAGGGACTCAAGGGGGAACTGCGCATTCTGCCCTGCAGTGATTTCGCCGAGCGTTTCCTCAAGCCTGGTCCCCGTTGGTTACGGAAGCTGGACGAGCCGCCCCGGCCGGTTGAGTTGCTGCGGGGCCGCCGCCTGCCCCGCAAGGGTCTTTACGGCATCCGGCTCAAGGGCATTGAGACACGGAACCAGGCTGAAGCGCTGGTGCGGCGCCGGCTGCTGGCGGATGACTCCACCCGGCCGGCCATGGGGGCGGGAGAATTTCACCTGCTGGACCTGGAGGGTCTGGAGGCGCGCCTGGATCCGTCGGGTCCGGCCCTGGGCACGGTGGTGAACCTGCTCCACGGGGGCAACGATCTGCTGGAGATTCGTCTGCGCCATGGGGGGCAATCCGTCCTGGTGCCCTTTGTGGAGGCCATTGTTCCCCAGGTTCGTCTTGAGGAGGGGTGGCTCCTGCTGTGCCCGCCTCCGGGTCTGCTGCCCGTTGAGGCGCAGCCCATGCCCGTGGATGCCATAGGCTCGGCTCATCAGCCCGAATCCTGATGGCGTCACCCCCGGCGGTGGTTCCGGTAATCCTCTGTGGGGGCGTTGGCACCCGCCTCTGGCCCCTGTCCCGGTCCGCCTACCCCAAGCAGTTTCTGTCCCTTGTGGGTCGCAACACCATGCTCCAGCAGACCGTTCTGCGCCTGGCGGGGCTACCGGGATTACAACCGCCTCTGCTGGTGTGCAACGATGCCCATCGCTTCATTGCCGCCGAGCAGACGGGGGCTGTCAACGTGGAGCCCGCCGCCATTCTGCTGGAGCCTGTGGGTCGCAACACGGCGCCGGCGGTGGCCGTCGCCAGCCTCCAGGCCATGGCGACGAGTCGGGAGGATGCCCTGGTGCTGGTGCTGGCGGCCGACCATGCCATTGCCGATGCCGATGCCTTCCGCGCCGCCGTTTGCCAGGCCGTTCCCGCCGCCCTGGGGGGACGCCTGGTCACCTTCGGCGTCACACCCACAGCCCCGGAGACCGGCTACGGCTACATCGAAGCCGATTCCCGCTCGGACGGGTTCGGCCTTCAGCCCGTTCGCCGTTTTGTGGAAAAGCCCAGCCGTGAGCGGGCCGAGGCTTTCCTGAGCCAGGGGA
>NZ_JENA01000043.1 GCF_000586015.1 Candidatus Synechococcus spongiarum SH4
CTGACGTTGTAGAAGAGTTGGACACAATGCACCGCAGCATCCCTTCCAACGAGTAGGGTACTCTCCCCTTGTCAACAGTGGGGTAGTAGGGCCGAATCTGCTCCAACAGCTTCTCCCACGGTATCAGCACCTCCAGCCGCTCCAGAAACTTCTCTCGCCCCGTCTTGCGCTTTTTGCTCTCCTACTCAAGGTCTGCAACGCTCCTCGCAATCCGCTCCATGCCAGTGGGCCTCCTGCCAGATCACAGTCTCTCACTCCATCCTGACACACCCCCCATCTCTTGTTCAGAGGTGCCCTAGGGCTGTGTCATGGGTCTTCAGCCGCCAGGTCGGTGGTTTTGGTTACCTGGAGAGTACGTCCCTCTATTCCCATCAGCTTCGAGACACAACCCCAGTCTCGACAGTTATGGTTTATTGTGAGGGCCCGGGGCGACTGATTCCTTCAGGTAACTTCTTCCTTCAGGTAACTTCGTATCTTGATCAACTGTGGCGCTGTTAATTTGTTCTTGTGTTAGATTTTTTGCATCAGTAAGATCACATTTCTCAAATTTTGAGCCAGACAAGTCACAGTCTTTGAAGTCGCAGTCACAGAAATTGGTATCCTTAAATTCACAATTCTTGAGAATTGCTTTTACGAATGTAGACTCTTGAAGATCTGATGATACGAAAGATGAATCTGATAAGATGGACTGATCAAAACAACACTTCTGCACCATGCTATCTGACATATTAGTACTGCGAAGTTCAATAAAGCTAAGATCAGCAGAGAAAATACGAGAACTAGATAGATCAAATTGAAATGATTTCTTATCATCTTGTTTAATATTTTCAACTTTTCGTTCTCTGATAACGTCTATAGCTGCATCAATATCCGAAGGTGATGACTCATTTCTGAGTTTTTTAATGAGTCTTTTCTCATTGTCTGGTGATTTATCTTGCTCAAGTTGTTTATGGAAATTCTCATAACTTTTTTCTCGAATGTAGGATGTCATAATTTTCATAATCGTTGAATGCAATCTAGTATCATCTTTGGCAATTTTGCCTAAAGAATAAATTCCTCCTTGTCTTACGGCAGCTTTTTCATCCCCCAGTAACTCTATAGATTTAGTGAAAATATCTGTATCTGTCTGAGCTCTTAACGCATCTGTCTGCATTCTCAATGATTGGGTACGATTATGTGTTAGCAAAAGAGTAAGAGGAGCGATTCCTGCACCAAGTAAATACCAACCCCACTTTTGTAAATCTTCGGATTTGTGATTTGTAATCTGATCAGATATCCATGGCCATGAAGTAATTGGAACTCCAGCAATCAAAACCAGCCAACCAAGACCAATGACAATCTGCCAATTTTTACTAAAGCCCCTCCATAATGACCTCATTTTACCCCCACCAAATCCCGACTGGCGCTACTTGTATGAGTCACCCCCAGATCAGCAAGCCTTGGGCGTCTGCTATCGAAGACGTCATGGGTGGAGTTTGCGTCTTCCACACCTCGGCAGCGGCGGCCACAGTTGGGGCAGCGGTTGGAGTGGGGCCACAGGTGGGCGGGGGCGGCGGCGCCGAACGTGGACTGGTACAACGCCAATGTTTTCAGCCATGCCTCCCGCAGATTGGTGGCGTCTTTTTCTCCCCGCATCCCGAAATAGGGGAAATGATGGAGCATGGAGCCGAAACAGTGCTGGCAATCCTCACTGTACTTCTGGGTATCCAGGATGTGGAGATGCCAGAAGTCGTCCACCAGGCTGGAGGGCACAATTGGATCCCGGGGGTGCTCAAGGCAGAGAACCAGGAACCGGCGGTACTCCCGAGACACCCGAGAGGCAAAATCCAACGTCCAGCCGTGGCCTTCTTCAGCGTCCATGGCCTTGACGAGGATGGGCTCCAGGTCCAGGTCCGCCAGGATCCATTCCCTTCTCTCCTTCACGGTGGCCGCGCCCGGGAAACTTGTCCCGGTCCGGATCCTGCCCACTTGCCGGGTGATCCAGTTGAAGAATCTATTCCCGAAGCGCTGTTCCACAATGCTGGACGGCCCAGGGAGCGTGGCGGCTGGCTGCATGATCTACCCCTCCTGAACGAGGTGGTTACATGGTTGCAATCCTAGCAAATCAGGCTTTGCAGTGGATATGCACTGCAAAGCCAGCCTCTAAGCTGCATTCCATTCCAGAAACATCAAATGCGGGCCACCTACTTCGGCGCCAATGGCTGGCAGTTGGGCTTCCCGGATCTGAACGTCCTGCTGGATCCCTGGTTGGTGGGTTCCCTCTGCTTCGGCAACAGTTCCTGGTTTTTCGAGTCCCGCCTCCCGCAAGACTGGCCCATTCCACCGGCTGTTGATCTGGTGCTTCTCACCCAGGGCCTGCCGGATCATGCCCATCCCCCCACCCTCGGGAAACTGGAGCGCTCCATCCCGGTGGTGGGCTCTGCCGCCGCAGCCCAGGTGGCTCTGGCCCTGGGATTTACCCGGGTCACCACCCTGGCTCCCGGCCAGAGCTGCCAACACACCAGTGGCTCCGGCGCCCCCCTCACCATCACGGCCACAGCGGGGGCAACTGTGCCGGGGCAGGAAAACGGTTTTCTGCTCCAACATCCTGACGGGAACCTTTACGTGGAGCCCCACGGCTTTCTGGATCCCGCCATGGCGCCCCGGAAGCTGGATGCCGTGATCACGCCCGTTGTGGATCTTGGCCTGCCCTTGGTGGGCGCCTTTGTGCGGGGGCAAACCGCGTTGCCCCAATTGCTGGAGCGGTTTCAGCCCCGCTGGGTGCTGGCCAGCACAGCCGGGGGACAGATGCAGAACTCCGGACTGCTGCCCAGGCTGCTCTGGACTCGCGGCAGCATCGCCACGGCCACGGCCCTGATCAACAGTCGTTCCCCGGAGACCCGACTGCTGGATCCGGAACCGGGCCGCTGCTACCCGCTGACTTCTTCCTGAGGCTGCCGCCATGTCTCTGCTCCCCCTGAAGCATTCCGCCGCACCCATCCGTTTCGGGACTGACGGCTGGCGCGGCGTGCTGGGTGTGGACGTGACGGCCGCAACAGTGGTGCAGGTGGCATCCGCCGCCGCCCAGGAGCTGGCCGCTGCCGCCCCGGCGGCCCTCGACAGTCGAGAGGTGCTCATTGGCTTTGACCGCCGCTTTCTGGCCCCGGAACTGGCGGAGTTGGCCGCTGCCGCGGTGCAGGGGTGCAACTTGCTGCCCCTGCTGGCCAACGAGCCCACCCCCACCCCCACCATGAGTTGGTCGGTGCGACAGCGGCGGGCACTGGGGGCATTGGTGGTCACCGCCAGCCACAATCCCCCCGAATGGCTGGGCCTCAAGATCAAGGGTCCCTTTGGCGGATCGGTGGACTCCGCCTTTACAAGACGGGTAGAGCGCCGCCTGCAGGCCGGTTCCGTGGTTCCCCCCGGCCGTGGTCCCATCAGTCGCTTTGATGCCTGGACCCCCTACTTGGCGGGCTTGTCCCAACTGGTGGATTGCCGGATGCTGGCGCAGCGCCTGAAGCACATGGGTTTGCAGGTGCTGGTGGATTCCATGCACGGGGCGGCGGCAGGGGGACTGCGCCGGCTGCTGGGGCCTTCAACGGGGGAAATCCGCCATGACCGGGATCCGTTGTTTGGCGGCCATGGGCCGGAGCCCACAGCCGCCAATCTGTGGGACCTGACCCGTCGGATCAAGGCCGCCAGGATACTTGAGAAGACCGTGGTGGGCCTGGCCTTTGACGGGGATGGGGACCGCCTGGCCGCCGTGGACGAAACGGGCGCCTTCTGCAGCACCCAACAGTTGATTCCCTTGCTCATTGACCACCTGGGCCGGGAGGAATCACGGCCCGGTGTGGTGGTGAAGACCGTCAGCGGCTCGGATCTGATGACCATTGTGGCTGAAGACCGGGGCCGGCGGGTGGTGGAGACCCCTGTGGGCTTCAAGTACATTGCCGCCGTGATGCGCCAGGAGGCGGTGTTGCTGGGGGGAGAAGAATCCGGCGGCGTGGGATTCGGATGCCACCTGCCGGAGCGGGACGGCCTCCTGGCGGCGCTGCTGGTGCTGGAGGCCCTGGTGGCGGCAGAGCAGCCCCTCGCCCAATGCCTGGCAGCGCTACAGCAGCGCTCCGGCCTGCAACTCCACTACGACCGCCTGGATCTGCATCTCGGCGATCTTGCTGCCCGCAACCGTCTGCTGGCGGTGCTGGAGCAACAATTACCCCAAACCGTTGCCGGTGAACCCGTGACGGAGGTCAACCACCGGGACGGAATCAAACTGCGGTTGGGGAGGAGCCGGGGCCACTGGCTGATGCTGCGTTTCTCGGGGACAGAGCCGTTGCTGCGCCTCTATTGTGAGGCCCCCACCATGGAGCAGGCCCAGGCCAGCCTGGCCTGGGCGGAGGCGTTTGTGCAGGGTCTGTGACGGCCCCGGCCGGGCCGCTTTATCACCCGCCGCCCGCGCCGGGATAACGGTGGCGGCCAGCAGGATGGCAGCACCGGAGATGGAGTATTCCATCCTTGCCCAGGTCAGATTGCTGAATTGTCCTTGGGCGCCATGGATTTACCCACAACAAAGCTGTCAATAATTGCCACGCTGCCATTGCAATATCCCCAAACAGACACTTTCGTTGAAGCTGGAGCCTCGAAGCTGACTATGTCGAATGGAAAGGCGACTTTCTCCATGTAGAAGTTCTCCTCGTCGGATCGGAGGACCACGAGGGCGTCAGACTGGTTGTGATAACACCATTCCACACGGGATCAGCAAGGATTTGTCAATTCATCCACAGCTACAGCTTGGATTTTGTGTCTGGTGCTACAGAACTTGTGGAGTGGAAAAGGGCTATACGGAAACAGGGTGCTCAGACCACCTGGATGGCGGTCGTGCTTTTGGTCGCAGCGGCAACAACTTCCTGGCGCAGGTTGGGGTTGAACGCCAGGGCCCGGGTCCAACTGGGCAGCCGGAACCCCGTTGGGGCGCCCATGAAATCATTCCAGCAGGGCCGAATCAGCTTGGCAAAGCAGTTGACGATGGATTCCTCCGCATGGCGGTCATAGGGCAGACCGTTGATGGCGGCGTCCAGGTGGTGCTGCCGCACTCGATCCTTGGCAATCCGCTGGTAGAGCACTTCCAACGTGGCGGCCTCTTCCCGACTCAGGGCGATGGACTCGTGCTCCATCAACGCGCGCATCAGGCAGGCAAGGATTTCCGAGCACATGCGTTGCAGCCCCTCCATCCGCGCCGTGCCGATTCCTTTGTGTTTGTGGTCAAACACCCCCAGATCCACCTGGGCGATGTGGCTGATGGTGAGGTTGCGGTACACCTCCGCCAGCAGACCCATCTCCAACCCCCAGTCACAGGGAACCCGCAGATTCAGGGCAAGATCCGCGGTAAAGGCAAACTCTCCGGAGAGGGGGTAGCGGAAGGCGTGCAGGTAGCTCAGCAGGGTTTTTGGACCCACCAATTGCTGCAGGGCATCCAGGACGGGCATCACAAACAGCCGGGTGGCGCGCCCATGCATGCGGTTTTCCTCCAGGGAGAGGCGGCTGTAGAAGGCTTTCACGTAGGCCACGCCGAACTGGCGCTCCAGCAGAGGACCCAGCATCCGCACGGGATAGGAGGGGTTGAAGGTGCGAATGTCCGCATCAAACAGGGCAATGAGTTCAGCTTCCAGAGTGGCGGCCGCCAAGCCCACCCACACGGCCCAACCCTTGCCGGCAGGCCCCAACACATCCAGGCCCCCATCATGGGTGTGGGCCATGAAGTCCCCCAACGCAGGTCCGTTGGTCCATAGCACCTGGACGGGACAGGGCATCTCCTGGAAAAAAGCCTTCGTTTGATCCACCTCGTCCTGATGCTCTGCGGCCAGGGCGATCACCAGGTGGCTCAGGTTGGAAAAGCGGGCCAGCACGTCCCGGGTCAAGGCCAGAGCAGGACGACGCAACTCGTCAAAGAGGCACGGGATCAAGATACAAGCCCGACGCTGAGCCAACTGCTCGTTGAACCGCTGCTCCTGATGGGCCTCCATGGGGCGGTGATTGTGAACAGTGCTAATGGCGTCCTGAAGAAAATCCATCGAAATCCCCGTGAATGGGCCAGCGCCTTGGCAGCGTTATCCAGGAATCTACCGTCACCAACACTTGCAACCACGGATTGTGCCAGAGAGCAAGACTGCAGGTGAGCAAGACACGGCGGCCTTCAGCCGGAAGCTGAGCCAGTTGCTGCACAGCATTTACCCCCAAGCGGACCTGCAGGCCCGCTTGAGCAAGCTGCTTCCCCGGGAAGCGCCCCCTGGCCAAGCGGCGGCCTGCCAACGCTGGGACCAGGCCACCGCCATTCTCATCACCTACGCCGACACCGTCACCGGGGCGGACGAACCCACGTTGGCGGTGCTGGATCGCTTCCTGTCAGAGGACTACGGCCCGGTCGGGCTGCCCATTGTCCATGTGTTGCCCTTTTTGCGCTCCTCCAGTGATCGGGGCTTTGCCGTCTGTGACCACACCCGTTTGGAGTCCCGCTTCGGGGACTGGCGCCATCTACGGCAGTTGGCCCATGGTCGCCGCCTCATGGCGGACCTGGTGGTCAACCATGTCTCCGCCGCCCATCCCTGGGTGCAGCAGTTTCGCCGTGGCCAGGAGCCCGGATCGTTCATGGTGATGGCTCCCGCAGACCTGCAGGGCTGGGACCACGTGGTCCGTCCCCGCAGTTCGGTGCTGTTCACCCTGATGGACACCCACCAGGGGTTGAGGCCGGTGTGGACCACCTTTGGACCGGACCAGGTGGACCTGGACTGGAGCCGGCTGGAGGTGCTGGAAACCTTTGTCCGGTTGATGCAAACCTACGTGGACCACGGTGTCGACTGGATTCGGTTGGACGCCATCGGTTTTCTCTGGAAAGACCCCTACACCACCTGCCTACATCGTCCGAAAACCCGGACCGTGGTGCAGGGCCTGCGCCTTCTCCTGGAGCAATACACCTCCAATGGGGTCCTGCTCACGGAAACCAACGTTCCGGAAGAGGAAAATCTTTCCTATCTGCGCAGTGGCGACCAGGCCCACGTTGCCTACAATTTTCCCCTGCCGCCCCTCCTGCTGGAGGCCCTGCTTTCCAATCGCTGTGACCTGATCAACCGCTGGCTGGCCCGTTGGCCCCGGTTGCCCCAGGGCAGCACCATGTTGAACTTCACGGCCTCCCATGACGGCATTGGTCTGCGGCCTGCCGAGGGACTCATCAGCCCCGAGCGACTCCAGAACCTGCTGATGCGCTGCGAGGAGCGGGGCGGGCTGGTGAGTCACCGCACCGAAGCGGATGGCAGCTTGAGACCCTACGAGTTGAACATTGCCTGGTGGAGCGCCATGGCGGGACCCGCCACCACCCCGGGACGGCTTCAGGTGGAGCGTTTCCTGGCCAGCCAGTTGCTGGTGATGGCCCTGCCCGGCGTGCCGGCCTTCTACCTGCCCACCCTCCTGGCCGCCAGCAACGACCACCCCGCATACTCCAGGACCGGCTGCCGCCGTGACCTGAACCGACCCCAATTTGATCTGCAAGCGTTGCGCCGGCGCCTGGACAATCCCGACAGTCCTCCAGCCATCATCCGCAGCCTCATGGCCCATATCCTGGACATTCGCGCCCGGATTCCTGCGTTTCACCCGGAGGCCCCCATGGCGGTGCTGAGCGCGGAGCGCAGCGACATGATCGTTCTGCAGCGGGGTCACAGGGAGGATCCCGGCCGTCTGTGGGTGGTGCAGAGCTTCCGCGAGGAGGCGGTGGAACTGGACATGTCCCTGCTGGACCCCCGGCACAACGGATGCTGGAGAGACCGGCTCAGCCAGCGCGCCATTGCGGGTCCGCGGCTGGCCCTCAGTCCCTACGAGGCGCTCTGGCTTCAGACAGCCTGACAACACCATGCAACCCCCTTCATCCCCTGTCGTGGCCGCCAGCCGGTGGCTGGTGGTCACCGATCTGGACGGCACCCTGCTGGACCACGACTACGACTTTTCCGCCGCGGCGCCCCTGTTGCGGCGCCTGGAGCAGCAGGGCGTTCCGGTCGTCCCTTGCACCAGCAAGACCGCTGAAGAGGTGGAGCAGTTCCAGGCCGCCGCAGGTCTCAGCAGCCCCTACATCGTGGAAAACGGCGGCGCCATCCACTTCCCCCACCCGGAGGATTGGCAGGTGGAGGCGCCCCGTCACCCCATGCCCGGCGGGGGAGTTGTCATGCCCCTGGGCTGGCCCGGTCAGCGGTTGCGACCCCTGCTGGACGCCTTGGCCGCGGAGCTGGACACCCGGTTTCTCGCCCTTGAGGACCTGTCCCAAGGGGAGCTCATGGCCCGCACCGGCCTCTCGGCCGCAGGGGCCGCCCTGGCGGCGCGGCGCCGTTGGAGCGTGCCGTTTGTGCTGGCGGAGGATCAGGCCGTTGCCATCGAAGCGGTGGAGGCATTGGCGGCGGCCCGGGGGCTCAAGGTGCTGCAGGGCAACCGCTTTGCCCACCTGATTGCCCCCGGCAGCGACAAGGGCCTGGCGCTGGCGGCCTTGCGCCGTGCGGATCCCCGATGTCGCGCAGTGTTGGCCCTGGGGGATTCCCCCAACGACACGGCGCTTCTGGACGGGGCGGATCACGCCGTTGTTGTTCCCGGCGCCAACGGCCCCCATCCCCGCCTTCAGCCCGCCATCGCCGCCGGTGAGTACCAGTTGGCCGCCGCGCCCCATGCCGTGGGTTGGGCAGATGCTGTTGCCGCATGGCTGGCGCTGGCCTGACGGGGGCAACGGAGGATGTTATAATAGTGTTGCATGGTGCAACAGTCATTGGTTAAACTCTCAGTATCTCTATAGTCCACCTATGCTTCACCTGAAGCGCTATTCTACTCCCCAGGGGGGTGTTGAGCATGGGGAACCTCAGCATAGGGATGAAAGAATAGGAATGGAAGACAGACTCCGACTGAATTTGATGATGAAGGGCGAATGACAAAAGATGCAATAGATACAACAATAACCCCACAGGATTGACAACAATTCCTAGCTTATCGGCTATAATTATGCCGGATGCCGGATGCCGGATGCCGGATGCCGGATGCCGGATGCCGGATGCCGGATGGTCCCACTTGCGTCCGGGGTCCGGCCATGAAGGTTTCCCCAAGGCGGCGCGGGTTCCGTGTTCCTTCCCCCAACGGCTCGACTGCCGACGCCGCCTTGCTGTTGACGGGCGTCCGCCATGCCGCCCGCTGCCTGGTGTTGTGCCGCCCCGGCGCAGGGCTGGCCACCGGCGGCCAGGCCCAGAACAACCCGGTCTTTTCGTCCGCCCCCGCCGCCAGCGGTGATCATGAAGGCCATAAGCTGGCCCGTGTGCAGGCCGGAACGATTTGCGCACACTCCCCTGACATGAGCCTACTCCTTGCCCCGGCTTCCCTCCCCGACGCCCAGGCCACCCAGGCCTATGGGCGGCGGCTGGCCGGGGAGTTGTTGGCCTCTGGCGCAGCAGGCGGGGTGGTTGTGTTGTTGCAGGGTTGTCTGGGCGCAGGCAAAACCTGTCTGGTGGGTGGGCTTGCCCAGGCCTTGGCCATTGGGGAACCCGTCACCAGCCCCACCTTTGCCCTGGCCCAGCACTACCGGGGGCAATGGCGCAATCAACCCCGGATATTGGTCCATCTGGACCTTTACCGCCTGGAGCAGCCCGGCATTGCTGACCAGTTGTTCTGGGAAGAGGAAGAGTTGGCCCACGAGCAGGGGGCGCTGCTGGCGGTGGAATGGCCGGAACGCCTGAGCCAGTGGCCCCAGGGCGCCTGGCATCTCCAGTTGCGCATGGCCCCTCAGGGGCGGTTGGCTGTGTTGCGTAGCCCGGTGTTTCCCCCATAGAAGCCCGAGAAAAAAGTCCTCAAGAAGGGTCAATGGGGCGTTGCTCGGCAGGCGCG
>NZ_JENA01000044.1 GCF_000586015.1 Candidatus Synechococcus spongiarum SH4
TAAACAACCGTGACGTGATCGTTGCATCTTGCGGATGATCGGAAAGTTACTGCGTAAGCTCAGGGGGCAATTGTTCGTAACTTCCGGGCATGTCCCACAGCGTCAAGATCTACGACACCTGCATTGGCTGCACCCAGTGCGTGCGCGCCTGCCCTCTGGATGTCCTGGAGATGGTTCCCTGGGATGGCTGCAAGGCCAGCCAGATTGCCTCTTCTCCCCGCACTGAGGATTGCATCGGCTGCAAGCGTTGTGAAACCGCCTGCCCAACAGACTTTCTCAGCATCCGCGTCTACCTGGGCGACGAGACAACCCGCAGCATGGGCTTGGCCTATTAGCCTCTGCCTGGCGGCTCAAGACAGCGGTTCCATGCCCGAGAAGGCCATGGCCACTGGCGCTTTCCCGCCAGGCCTGTCAAACTGAGGCCACTCTCAGTGCTGGTGCGGTATGTGTGGCATCGTGGCCACGATTGGCTCCCGCGAGGTGGTCCCTCTTCTGCTGAAAAGTCTGCAACGCCTTGAGTATCGGGGCTACGATTCCGCCGGTTTGGCCACGGTAATGCCCGGCCAACTCCACTGCCGCAAAGCGGAGGGGAAGTTGGTCCATCTGCGGGAGAAGCTGGAAAAGAGCCCCGTCGCCGGTTGCTGCGGCATTGGCCATACCCGCTGGGCCACCCACGGCAAGCCGGATGTTCGCAATGCCCATCCCCAGTTGGATGAGGCTGACCAGGTGGCGGTGGTCCAGAACGGCATCATCGAAAACCATCGTCTCCTGCGCCAAGGCCTGGAGCAGCAGGGCGTTCGCTTCAGATCCGACACGGATACGGAGGTAATCCCTCACTTGGTGGCCCAGGCCCTGGCGGACCTGCGGGGAACGGCGCCCCCAACAGACCTGCTGCGCCAAGCGGTGGCCCGTGCGGTTGAACAGTTGGAAGGCGCCTATGCCCTGGCGGTCGTCTGGCAGGGTCAGCCTGGAGAGTTGGTTGCGGTGCGCTACAATGCTCCACTTCTGATTGGCCTGGGGGAAGGGCAGTTTTTCTGTGCTTCCGATACCCCTGCTCTGGCAGGTTTTGCCAGCACCATCGTCAGTCTGGAGGATGGGGAAATGGCCCGTCTCACCCCCTTGGGGGTGGAGTTGTTTGATGGATCCGGTCAGCGCATCCAGCGCACCCCTCAACCTTTGCGGGGGGACGACTACACCGCCAATAAACGGCACTTTCGTCACTTCATGCTCAAGGAAATCCATGAGCAGGCGGATGTGGCTGCTGCCTGGGTGGAGCGCTGCCTGGCGGCGCCGGCTGATGAGAGCCTGGCAACAGTTCTCCGGAACGTGCAGCGGGTGCAGCTTCTGGCCTGTGGCACCAGCCGCCATGCCGCCCTGGTGGGGGCCCATCTCCTTGAGCAGTTGGCTGGCGTTCCCAGCAGCGTGCATTACGCCAGCGAGTTTCGCTATGCGCCGCCGCCGCTGATGCCCCAAACCCTCACCATTGGGGTGACCCAATCCGGAGAAACCGCTGACACCCTGGCGGCCCTGACCATTGAGATGGAACGGCGCCATGCGCTGGAGCCCAATGTTCCGCCCCTGATGCTGGGCATCACCAACCGCGCTGACAGCTCCCTCGGCCGCTTGGTGCCCCATGTTCTGGACCTCAAGGCCGGGGTGGAAGTCGGCGTGGCGGCCACCAAAACCTTTCTGGGCCAGATGCTGGCCTTCTACGGCATTGCCCTGCTCCTGGCCAGCCAGCGCCATGGCGCCTCGGCCCAGGTGAAAGCCTGCCGGCAAGCCCTGGAGCAACTGCCGGAGCAACTCTCCCGGACGCTGCACGCCATGGACCAGTGCTGTGCAGAACTGGCCCATGGTTTTGCAGAAACCAGGGACGTGATTTACCTGGGGCGGGGCATCAACTATCCCATTGCCCTGGAAGGCGCCCTGAAGCTGAAGGAAATCAGCTACATCCATGCGGAAGGCTATCCCGCTGGCGAGATGAAGCATGGTCCCATTGCCCTGCTGGATCAGCATGTGCCGGTGGTGTCCATTGCCACGCCCGGACCGGTGTTCGAGAAGGTGCTCTCCAATGCCCAGGAGGCCAAGGCCCGTGATGCCCGTCTCATTGGCATTGGTCCCGTCTGTGGGGACACGGAGATCTTTGACGTGCTGCTGCCCATTCCCCCCGTCCATGAACTTGTCTCGCCCCTCTTGACCATCGTGCCCATGCAACTGTTGGCCTACCACGTTGCGGCCCACCGGGGTCTGGACGTGGATCAGCCGCGCAACCTGGCCAAGAGCGTCACCGTGGAATAGGGGCGGCTGCGGTGGTTGATAAACGGCGGCGCAGTTGGCCACAGGCGGCATTACGGTCCAGGCCCCGACTGGACCGCACACTCACCGCCACCCCCTGCCGGGCCAGGATCTGCCGAAAACGCTCCACCCGCTGGGGACGAGGACGTTGAAAGTCTTCCTCCGGGATCGGGTTGTAGGCCATGAGGTTGACATGGCTTTGAAACCCTCGGACTCGTTCCGCCAACTCCACGGCATGATGGGGCTGATCGTTGATGCCCGCCAGGAGAACGTACTCGAAACTCACCCGCCGTCCTGTCTGGGCCACGTAGGAACGACAGTCCTCCAGCAAGTCCTCCAGAGGATAGGCCTTGGCAGTGGGAATCAAGTGTTCCCGCAGAGACTGGTTGGAAGCATGGAGGCTCACAGCCAGAGTTAACTGGCTGCGCCCCAACTGCTGACGAGCCTTCCGGGCAAGGGTGTTGATGCGGTGGGGAATGCCCACGGTGCTGATGGTGATGCGCCGCTGGCCAATGCCCAGGTCACGGCAGAAACATTGAACGCTGCTCAACACTGCGGAAAGATTGAGCAGGGGCTCTCCCATTCCCATGAACACCACATGGGTGGGTTGACGTCCCATGACCTCCCCCATGCTGAGCACCTGGTCAATCATCTCGTGACTGGCCAGGGAGCGTTGGTATCCTCCTTTGCCCGTGGCGCAGAAGCGACAGGCCATGGGACACCCCACCTGGCTGGACACACAGACGGTCAACCGCTCCGCCGTGGGAATCCCCACAGTTTCAACGGTGTTCCCGTCCTCAAGCTCCAACAACAGCTTGGTGGCGCCGTCTCCAGCCTGAACCTGCTGCGCCAATCGGGAGCGTCCAATGCCCACATGCCGATGGGCCTCCCGCCAATCCCTGGGCAACACGGTGATGGCGCCCAGATGCCGTGCTCCTCGGTGGTAGATCCACTGTTGCAGTTGACGGACACGGTAGGGAGGCTGGCCGGTGGAGGCTAACCAGGCCCGCAGGTCGTCAGGACTCATCCCCAGCAGCACGAAGGCGTCCGGGGCGGGATTCACAGGAGGAGGATTCAGTTGGGTTACTTCCACACCAGCAGTCCGTGGCCCAGAAGGATTTCCACCAGCAGTAGAGCCATAAAACCCACCATGGCAACGCGCCCGTTGAGTCTCTCGACATGGCCGTGGAACCCACAAGCGGGCTGGCGGCGTTGTGGAACAATGCGAGGCTCAAGCATGGCAGTCGACGAAGAAGAAAGTAACAGAGGAACCAAGGCTAAAGTTCAAACCTCTCGTCCATGGGCAGGGACTCTGTTTCCAGGGACTCTGCCTGTGCGCTGTCATGGATGATAAGGTTCTCTTCCGGCTTCTTCCAGTCCTGCTCATCAGGCTCGTCTTCTGTGCTGCTCTGCTCCTGGGGGAGAGCCTCTGAAGGGAGCGCCGTGTCCACCGGATCGTTGGATTCACCCGGGCGTGTCAAGGCAGCGGGACTGATGCTGGTGTCGTCAATCCGGCGGCGAGCTTTGCGAAGCTGCTCATCCGATGGGTCGTCCAGAACAGGGGCAGCGTGACTGGGTACAGGAATCTCAACCGTGTAGTCCGGCCGCAAACTGGATAGGCGACGGTAGCCGGTTTGATCATCGTCGAGAATGTCGGGATGGGGGCCAGCCTCATCCTGTAATTGATCATCAAAGCCATCAAAGCCTGTGCCAGCAGGAATCAGACGACCGATGATCACGTTCTCCTTCAGGCCACGGAGCAAGTCGCTTTTGCCCTCGATTGCCGCTTCTGTCAACACCCGCGTAGTTTCCTGGAAACTGGCGGCGGAGACAAAGCTATCGGTATTGAGAGAGGCCTTGGTAATACCCAGGAGCATGGGAGAGAACTGGGCTTGCATTCCACCAGTGACAGCGATGGCTGCATTGGTTTTGGCCACCTGGGGCAGTTCAACCAACTCCCCGGGAAGGAGAGTGGTGTCTCCAGCATCTTCAATCCGCACCTTGCTGGTCATTTGACGCACGATTACCTCAATATGTTTGTTGTCAATGGTGACCCCCTGGGACCGGTAGACCGACTGCACCTCGTCCACCAAGCGCTGCTGCACAGTGGCAATGGCTCCTTGGGCAGCCTCCATCGTAGATTGACGGCGGCGCAGCAAATCCTTGAAGTGAACCTCCAGAAGTTCATGGGGATTGATCGGTCCATCGGTTAACGCACTTCCTGCCTGGACCTGATGACCATCCGAAACCATGACATTGCGCCCCAAGGGAATGTCGTAAAGGTGGACACGATCATCTTCCGTCATCATGGGTTCAACCACGGCAGGCATCTCCGTAGAGACGGGAACCTTCATCTGTCGAATCAATTCAATGAGTTCGCCTTTCTTGAGGGTGTCCAGAGGTGGAGGTGGAGGAAGAATCCCCGCCTGGCTCAGTTTTTGACAGAGTTCTGACTTCCTGACAGACTGACTCTGCTGTGACAATGGCCTCAAACCATGCTTCTTGCAAAGTTTTTGCAGTGTCTTGATGGATTGTTGCTCAAGACTTGGCTTAAAGAAGGTTGAAGCCTTCTTCCCTCTCGGGTCAAGCTGGTCTGCAAGCTGTACAAGCTGCTGCTTATCTAAATCCTCCAGAGGCTGTGGTGGAGCTTGTACACCAGCATCTTTCAGAGTTGCACAAAGCGCTGTCTTATCAAGCTTGGAATAAGCCTTTAACCCATTGTCTTTGCAATATTTCTTGAGTTGGCGAGATGACTGGCTATCAAAACTACCTTCCAGAAATTCTGCTCGATTCTTCTGAAAAGGATCAATCTCATTGATAAAAGCGATAATATTTTTCTCCTTTTGTGTGTCAACTGAAGGAGCTTGCATAGAAACATCTGCATCCTTCAAGTATTGAATCAAAATAGTCTTTGTCCCTTTTTTCTTCGGGGGAGCGATATGAATATTGTGTTTTCTGCTCAGTTGTTCCAGTTCAGCAAGTGTTTGTTGATTCAAGTCACCCTTCAACAAGTCCATGCGCTGCTCACCAGCAGGATCAAGCTTCTCCACAAGGTCAATCAGTTGGTCAGCCTTGAGATCCTGTAATGCTGGGGGTGGAGCCGTGACGCCAGCACGCTCCAGCCTGTGGCAGAGCTCCGGTTTTTTCCATGAGGTGTAGCCCTTCAGGCCGTACTGCCGACAAAGATCTTGCAGGTGCTTCACCATCAGCGCGCTCAATTCGCCCACACCCAGCAGTGCTGTCTTGTGTTGATCCTCGCTCCATGGAGCCGGTCTGCTGACTTTGGCTGGTCCCCCAAACATGCTGTGATCCGAAGGGATATCATAGGAGCCATCCCCTTGCTGCTCCTCAATGATCTTGACCGAAACCTCTTCGTCCTCATTGACCTCCAGCTTCACACGTCCTGAACTCTGACACAGGACGGAAGCATCGCGAGGCCGACGGGCTTCAAGCAGTTCTTCGATGCGGGGCAGACCTTGCACAATATCACCCGTTTTGGCCCGTTCAAACACCAGCAGAGCGAGGGCGTCACCGCGCTGCACCAAGCCGCCATCCCGAACGTGAAGAATGGACTCCGGAGAGACCATATAAGGGCGGCCAACACGGAGACGCAGCCAACCTGGACGGATAGCTTCCACCACGCCACTGGTGGGGGAGGTGGTATGAACCTCCCCAATCACCACAATGCCGGATCGTTTCGTCTTCAGCCCCTGAGCCAATATGTCATCACTCTGGACATATTGCCCTTGCTGGACTTGAAGGGGAGTCTGGTTACGGTTGATCTGATAAACTTCTTGAGACAGAGGATTAATCAAAAGAGCAGAGCCTTGAGGAGTATCTACAGACTGAACATAAGTCAATACATCTGTAACGAGATCTCCTGCTAAAGCCACGCCTGGATCAACCAATATGCCTTTGCAGAAGCGCTTCAGAATACTCTGATTGTCACAGAAATGCTGTTCTCCAGAAAGAATGGTGATGCTGTTATCCGTAAGAATCGCTACACCGTCGATTTGGCTGATGATAGGGGCTTCGGTCAGCCGTGTTCCAGGGTCTATCCATTGTCTATCAGTAATCAATAGGTCAACATTTGGGTTAAATACGTGAGTTTCCTCTAAAGTAGCAAATGTCTTAACCTGTACTGGACTAAGCAATAAAGCAGAACCTTCCGGAGTATTAACAGATTGAATATAAACTGCAGAAAGATTTCGTAAGTTCTCCGAATCTTCAATCATATCTTTAGTAATCATTTTATCGTTAATGTCGGATAACAAACCTTTTCTAAAGTGATCTAACATTAATTGGTCTTGACACATCTTTAGCTCACCATCGCAAATTGTCAACTTTTGTTCTTTATAGCTAATCATTACAACACCAGATAACTTACTATAGACATCTGGCATGATCTCAGTACCAATCTCAACTGACTGGCCATTGACAACGAGAAGAGGTGTATCTTGATTAAATGAATAAGATTCCTGTGGAATGGTAAACTCTTGCACAGGACTAAGCAGCAACATTGAACCCTCCAGTCTGTCAACAGATTCAACAAACGTCAATGTGTCTAGTGTGACGTCTTCATCTAAAACAAAACCCTCTACAACCAATTGGCCTTGCTGGAAGCGCTCCAGAGTGCTCTTATTTTTACAAGATATTAGCCGGCCGCTACGAATATTCACTGTCTGAAGGTGGGGTCCCTTTGTGACTCTGGCAATGCCACTGATCTGGTTATTTGTGGCCACTATTTCCGTTCCCTTCTCCACCCACTGACCATGATGATGAAAACGTTGAGTGCTGGGATGAATGGGGCAGGTCTGTTGCTGATCAAGGGGACTGACCAGCAAACCAGAACCTTCTGGGGTCTCGACAGCCTCAACGCATGTCAAGGCGCCTGCAAGCGGCTCTTCAGTGATGGACTGCCACGGGTAAACCAACTGGACCTTACGGAAAGATTCACAAGCATGTTTATCATGGCAAAGATGGATGTCACCGCTACGGATTTTCAGTTGGCAGTCAGGCAGGTTCTCCTGGTGCTTCACCAAGGGATCCCCTTGCACAAGACGTTCTCCTAGTTTTACATCCACAGAAATACTTTCCGGAACCACAACATTGAAAGTATCTGATTCCCGCTCCACAATCAATCTCCGAACAGGCTCAGCCTCAAACTCAGCTGGCTTCTTACCTACACTTCTTACTTGATTATTAATTCTTTCCACTGCGGAAAGCTCAACCACAGCATCTTTCTCCAACGGAGTATCCCAAGACTTTGTAATACGTGCCTCAAGAGGAGGAATTTGTACCACACCATCTTCTTTGCAGAGAATCTGTGTTGTGGCGATAATCTGGCCCGGCTTCACACGCTTGCCATCTTCTATTTTCAATTCCGTGTGCGTAGAGCCATGAGTTGCATCAGACAGGGTGTCGCGGCGTACCAAAAGACTTTCCAGGATCACCATGCTGAGCCGCTGGCTCTTCTTGGTACGACCGGGCACCACTTCCACATCGACAGTCATCTGTGGTGTTGTATCAGCGGTTTCAAGAATGACTTGGGTGCGTAGAAGCTCCACTGGCTCCACGGACTTCACCAGCTCACCATCCTTGAACATCAAGCGCTGTTGAGCTTTCAAGGTCATGGAAGGACCTTTGGCTTTCTTAATTGACGTGGTGGCAGGAACATAAGCATCGTCTGGAATGGCAAACTCTTCGACGGGACGAAGAAGAAGGAAGGGACTACCCTCGGATGGGTCCAAAACAGACTCCACATAATGAATATCCTTAGCAATCAATTCACCTTCAATTAATGTATCTCCAGGATTAACAAGTATACCTTCCTCAGAAAAGCGCTCAAGAGCTTCTTTGTGATTCACTTTGTTCATATCACAATAATGTACTTCACCACTTCTTATGATTATCTCTCTCAAAATATCATTTTTCTGAACGACTGTTACAATGCCTGAAATCTGACTAAAGATATCTTTGACAACTTCAGTTCCAGTTTCAATTTTCTGATAATTCTTGACCATCAACAAAGAAATATCCTTATTGATTTCATGGGTTTCCTGGGGAATCCATAGTAAGGTCCCTCCATGAGACAGTTCAAAGCCATGCTTATTTGAACGGGATTTCTTAATACTTAAGCCGGGACTAAATTTCACTAAACCACCGCTCTGGGTCTTGAAGCGCTCATCGCTCAATTCAGCAATAACGTCACCCTGATTAACTTTATTGCCCGGGTTAGTATTTAGACGATAGATTAAACCATCATCACTTTCTAAATGCCACAGCTCACCAGCATGGCTACTTTCTTCAATTAACTTTAGATCTTTAATTGTAAGCCTAGCTGTAACAATCTGCACCTCGCGTGAGTCACCTGTAGCGTCTCGCAGACGTACATCACCACCATATTCACTTCGTAGGCGACTTTCTGCAAGCACATCACCTGTTTGAACTGCACAATCAGCCTCAACCACTGGTTCAGCGTTGGGAGGCAAATTATAAACGTCTCCACTAAGAACCCAGAGTTGTCCTAATCGTTGTGCTTTAACAGTAACGTTACCTTGGCGGTCTGTGGCTTCTCGGGGTTGAATCTCCTTGTCATAATTAACTTGACCAGCCAGGTCACAGATAACATTCTTGGTGGCCTTTTCAACACTCTTCTTCACATTACCACTTGCAATCTGTCCCAGCACATCGTCGCGGTTGACAAGACTGTCGTCCTTGACAAATAGAACAGAACCAGAGGTTATGGAGACGCTTTGCTCCTGGCCCGAAGTGGATTTGACAGTCAACTGGAAATCCGTTTCAGCAATATAAGCATTAATACCATGGGGTGTGCGGTAGGGCCGTACCCGTGCCTGATCGCCAAGGCTAACAATACCGGCAACTGTCGAGCGCACAGTTCCCGTTTCTGCTGTGCTCACACCGCCAGTATGGAAGGTGCGCATGGTGAGCTGAGTACCGGGCTCACCAATGGACTGGGCAGCCACAATACCCACAGCTTCTCCCAGATCAACCAGCTTGTTGTGGGCCAAAGCCCAGCCATAGCAGTGACGGCAGACGGATTTTGGCGTCTCGCAGGTGAGCGGCGAACGGACCTTCACGGCTTTAACCTGATGGGCTTCGAGCTGGGCACTGATCTCAGCACTAATCTCCGTATTGCGGGTTAGTAAAAGTTGCTCTTTTTTGATGGGATAAATATTAACTAATCCTGCAATTGGACTTAACACGCCATTGGAGATCTCAGCATTGCGCTCAACCCATTGATTCTTCTGAACAAGAAGAGGAAAGGTATTTGTGTTAATAGTATAATCACTTTGAGAATGAAATTCGCTAAGAAACAAAGCACTATCCTGATCAGATACAATAGATCGTACATACGTGTACCGAGTCACTTTCAGATTCTTGGCTACGGTATCGCC
>NZ_JENA01000045.1 GCF_000586015.1 Candidatus Synechococcus spongiarum SH4
ATGGGGGGTCTCAAAGCCCTGCAACAACGTTTCCCCGCCTTTGCCGTGGGGGAGGAAATGCGCCACTACGACGCCAACCGCTACTTTTCCCCATGGCTGCTTTTCGCCCGTGGTCCGGCAACGGATCTCAAGGAGAGTCTCCGTAATGCCTTCGAGTTGCTGCTGCAGGCCTACTGGACGCTCCATGATGCCGAGCAGCCCGACCCTCGCCAACAGGCGGGGGTGGAAGCCCTGCAGAATGACTATGCCCATTATAGCGCCCGGAAGGATCCGGCCCATGGACTCTTTGCAAGTTATTTCGGGAAGAGTTGGGCGGATCGCTTCCTCCATGAGTTCCTGTTCCCTGAATCCATCCCCACCAGGACAACCCCATGAGCTGGCTCTGGCAGCCCTATCTGGACCACGCCCGGGAGCGTCTGCAGGCGCGACTGCACAACATGCAGCCCTACCCCATCCCGGAAGGCTTTGAAGAGCGCCGGGCCAGGACGGGATCAAAAGCGCGACCCGTGGAAGTGGTGACCCGCAGTTGGGCGGTGCAGGCCCGGGGCATCCGCCAGGCGCGGGCCGCCTGTGTGGCCGCCGCCCCTGTGCCCCAGGTGCTCAACTTCGTCATCAATCCTGACCACCACTACGAACTGCCCTTCTTCGGAGCGGATCTGGTGACCTTGCCGGGGGGCCACTTGCTGGCCCTGGACCTGCAGCCCGTCCTCAAGCAGGATGAACGCCATACAGGTCCGGTCCGGGAGCGGCTGGAGCCCGTTTTCCGGCGGTGGCGCCGTCTGCTGCCGGATGGGGGGCCCATCCCCACGGAGGCACAGCCCTATTTCTCCGACGGCTTTCTCTGGACCCGCCTCCCCCTCAGCGAAACCACCCTGCTGGAGGAGGCGGTCTTCCCGGCGTTTCAGGAGTATCTGGAGTTGTACCTGGATCTGGTGACCGCGGCAGCGCCGGTGCAGAACGAGCGCGCCCGCCAACTCCTGGCGGGACAGCGGCGCTACACCGACTACCGAGCCGAGAAGGATCCGGCCCGGGGCATGCTCAGCCGCTTCTACGGCGTGGAGTGGACCGAGGCCTACATCCATGACTTCCTGTTTGACCTGCCCCGGTCCCTCGAGGTTTCAAGCTGACCAGGGCTGCCCAGGGACACAAGCCCCGCCCTTCGGGGCGGCGCCCGTCCCCCGAGAATGGGGTACACTCAGGGGGCTGGTGCGAAAACCAAGCGCCAGCACCAACCGACGCGGCGGGGCGCGCCGAGTCGTTAAACGCCTGGGAGCCGAAGGTAAGACGGGTTCGCCCGCACTTGGCCGTGACACAGGAACCCACCCGAATCAGGAGGTGCAGTGATGTCCAGCCTGAGAGAAGGAACCCCCGACGGTCACGGCGGGGAGGAAGTCAATGAACGATTGTCTCCCATCGTCCTTGCATGTCGGAACAACAGATTCCTGCGTTTCTCGAACGCATCAAGACGGACAAAAGCCTTGCGGAGGCCCTGCTGGACGCCAAGACACCCGCAGAGGTTATCCGCCTGGCCGCCCAGGCCGGCCTGGACTGCACAGCGGCCGAGATCAGCCAGTGGCAGGCCACCCGAGCCGTCTCCAGGCTGGTGGAAAGCGGCATCTGCCCCAACGGCCTGCGCTGGCGCAGCCTCCATGGCCCGGGTGGGATCCATGTGCAGTTTGTGGGGGCCAGCGCCAGCTTCGGGCTGTGGTGTCCAAGCTGCTGAGGGATCAATCAGTGGCCCGCGGTTGAACCGGCGGCCACCACCACCGTGACAAAGATCCGCACCAGTTCAAAGCTCCCCGCAATGGACAGGGCAAGCCCGAACTTCCGGGCCACAGGGGGCGCCCCGTTGGCCCAGGCGGCGGAGACCTTTCCCCCGGCGGCAGACGACCACTTGGTCACGGCCACGTCCCGCCAGTAGGCGCCGTAGCGGGGCAGGCTGATGTTGAAGGGCGCGTTGCCCATGGGGCGCCCGGACAACAGCCGCCGCCGCTGGTAAGGGACGGTGTCCGCCCCGAAGGCGCCCATGTACTCGGGAGAATTGATCAGGGCATCCACCAGACCGGCCAGTCCCTCCTGGCAAAGAACGATGGACCAGGCGATTTTCTCCTTTTCCCCATTCACTTCCCGCCCCAGAAGGCGCTGCACCAACTGGCTGGCCACGTCGTAGTTGGAGTTGCATTGGTACACCCAGCGCTGGAACCGTTCCGAGAGGCACAGGCCCCGCATAAGCTGTTGCACGTTGATCTGGCCGTTCCTGAACTGGGATTCAAGGAAAGGCTCCCGATCCGCCGTCATGGTGTGGAAAAACAACTGGCGGTAGGCGGCGTCAATCAACTCGTCCGCGTTCCCGGCGTTGTCCATGCGATGGCCCCGGGGCGCCAAGTCCTCCTGGGCAAACCCGGCAACATGGGCATTCATGGATATTGACGGGTAGGATAAGAGACCAAGGGTCATGGAAGGCGAAGCCGCAGAGGGCAATAAAAGCGCTGCCAGTGTAACCCCATCAGCCTGGGGCACAGCCCCATGGACGCCAGTGGCCGGGCCGGTTCATCCTTCCGTCCGCTCCCGAAGGGGATTCCAGGAACGCTTCCCGGTCTCCCATCGGGAAACCGCCTGAAACCCAGGTAACTTCAAGAATCTTCAGAAAAGCAGCAACCACTACGCTTTGTGAAGGATTGTTTTCATTTCTGTAGCCTCAGCTTCAAAAATCCCCTGGTGTGATAGGAATAAATGTTGGCACTCCCTACAGGAGTTGCCATGTCCTCGTCCTCAATTCGTCGCTGTCAAGTGTGCCAAGCCTGCTGGATTGGCCCCCAACTCTTCTGGTCCACAGGCCAGCGGGGCAGCAATCTTGATCTGGCCGGTCTGGTGTGCAATACGGGCTACGGCGGCGGCCTTCGTTGCGCCAATCCCGCCAAAGGCCACCCCGGTGGAGACACCTGGGAGCAGCGGGAAGCCTGGATTCGGGGAACCACCCTCCCCGGAGACGTGGGGCGGGAGCCGCTGGCTGCCTAGGCTCAGGAGCCGTAAAGCAGGGGAGAGAGCCCCCTCAACAGAGAGGGAAGACAGGGATCCCTGCGAGGCCTTCTTTCCCCCGGTCTCGCGGTGTGGGCCGTGCCGCGCCAACCATGGGCCATAAGGTTGAGAACCGCTGTGCCCATGTTTTTTGCTCTGCTGTCCTGCCGGAGGCCACCGTCATCTTCTGGTGATGAGTCCTGGGCCTAAATTTTCCAAACCCGTTTACACTGAAGCGTTGACCAGCCATAATCAAGATCCAGCTTGTCGTTCCGTAACTCCAGGGTCAACCGGGTTCCCGCATAGCGCTCAGCCGTAGTCACCGTGCGATCCCGAAATAGCGTATTGTTGGGCGCAGCAAAGTTTTCAATGGAGGCTTGGTGCTCATTGCGGCGCAACTGCAGCACAACTTGATTGCTACAAAGATAATTTTCCTTCTCTCCATAATCTTCCCACCAGGGGGCGGCTTGCAGGGGCTGCCAGGATGAGCCGGCGAGAAGCATAACCAGGGCAAGCTGCAGAGACTTGAGCATCAGGGGTGGATCCTGTGGAATCCAGTCTACTGCCAAAACACGCTCCCCGGAGGTGGCAACCCCATGGGGCCGGAGAGGCTGGCCAGCTTGCCCCGACGGTCGCCAACCGCTAGACCTGATCCCATGGATGGCGCGGCGATCACCATGGGCGATGCTGAATCCCTGATCTCCCAGGTGGAGTTGGCGCGGCGTTGGGGCGTGACATCCAGGACTGTCAGCCGCCGCCTGGGATTTCTGGGGATCACGACGGTGCGACGGGGCCGGTGTCGATGTCTGACCATGGAGCAACTGGCCCTGGCGGAGCGCTTCCATCAGCACCTGAGCCAGGGGGGGGATAGCAGTAGCTTCAACATCCAGGACCATGGAGCGCTGGAGACACAGGTCATCCCGGCCCGGCAGCCCCCTGCGCCGACTCCCGGCCATGACCTTGCCCATCAGCAGTTGACCGCCCTGGCCACCGCCCTCCTGGCCCGGTTGGCCCCCTCGGCGCCGTCCGCGGATCCGCTGCAGCGGGCCCGGGGGCTGGCCGAGGCTGCGGATGCCCGCCTGGTGCTCACCAGCAAGGAGTTGACAGAAGTGCTGGGTCACGGGATTGCCGGTTGGCGGGACAGCAGGGATGACTATGGATTCCGCTTCACACGACATAAGCAGCAGGGCAAGGTGCTATGGACCGTAGAGCGTTGCCCCTGGTCTCACCCCCCGCAACCCAGGCCCCTTCCGGCAAATCCGCCCCGGCTGTCCGAGCCGTTTCTGGGGCGGATGGGACGGTACGGAGGATAGTTAAGAAAGCCGTCATCCCCGCGCCGGGGGGAATGACGAGTTGGGGATGGGGTCCAGTTTACTGGCTCCAGCCGTTGGCCTCCATCAAACGCACTGCGGTGGCGTTGTTCCGCCCCAGGGTGGCGGCGTTCACGTTGTCCTCGTTGAAGGATCCCCAGGCTTGCAGAACGGGATCGGAACCGGCGCCGAGGACGGGATACTCCCGATTGGCCTTGGCGTAATCGGCACTCTCGTCAGCGAGAAACTCGATGAAGCGCTGGGCTGCTTCCGGGTTGGGGCTGTTGGCGGTGACGCCGGCGCCGCTGATGTTCACGTGAACCTTGTCAGGCCAAGCAATCTCCACCTTGTCGGCAAGCGCCTTGTCCTCGGGACCTTTATCCCCCCCTTGCCGCTGACCAAGGTAGTAGGTGTTCGCCAAGGCTACGCCGCAGTCGCCCCGCCCAACGGCGCGAATCATGTCGCCGTCGCTGGTAAAGAGGGGCTGCGAGGCCGGTGCCAGGTTACCCACCATGCCCTGTATCCATTCAGAGGTTTTGACTTCACCGATATTTTCAATCTGATAGGCCACAAGTGACTGGTTGTAGATCTTCTTGCTGCTGCGCAGGCAGAGTTTGCCATCCAGGGCAGGATTGGCCAGATCCTCATAGCTTGTGATGGTGTCGGGATCCACAATGTCCGGGTTCACCATCGGAACCCGGAAGCGACGGGTCAGGCCAAACCAGCGGCCCTCGGGATCACGGAGGTGGGCGGGAACCTTGGCCCTCAACTCACGGGAGGAGATGCTTTGGAAAATGCCGGTCTCGGCGCCGAAAACCAAGTTGCCTGCGTCCACCAGGATGATGACGTCAGCCGGAGGCTTCTGGCCAAGAGCCTCCCGGGCGAGCAGCACCTTACCATCGGCTTCCAGAAGATTCACCTTGATGCCGGTTGCCTTTGTAAATC
The DNA here is from genome assembly GCF_000586015.1 of Candidatus Synechococcus spongiarum SH4. GTDB lineage: Bacteria > Cyanobacteriota > Cyanobacteriia > PCC-6307 > Cyanobiaceae > Synechococcus_B > Synechococcus_B spongiarum_F. The sequence goes on from NZ_JENA01000045.1 coordinate 5,274, forward strand.
TGTCGTAGAACTCTTTATCTGAATTGTAATGACGGGCTGAGTACACGTTGAGTTCCCGGGGCTGGGCCTGGGCTTGGTTACCTGGCAGGAAGCCAAACACGGAAGAGGCGCCTAGTGCGCCAACGGCAGCGGCGATAGCCAAAGCAGCCTTAACAATGCGGCTGGTTGATTGCGTCATGGATGGGGAATGTGTGGAGCGCGGAGACTCCCATAGCATGTCAGAGCAATTTTAATCGGCAGAGAGCATAGAGGTCAATTCTCCCAGGTGAGGATAATCACTGGAGAAGCAAATTGATCAATCTTTCGAGATGCGCAATTTACACTTTCTACCAGCATCATTGACACATGAGAACGTGATCTCCCCCATTGCCCCGGCTCCGGCGGCCAGTGTCTAGGGTCGGTCCCCAGGCCCCGTCCTGCTCAAGGCGGCTGCCCAGCGTCCCCATTCCTTCCTTTCTTCCCCCGTTGTTGCAGCCATGTCCCATCCGCCCTTTGCCGTCCCGCGCCCTGGTGGCCGGAGCAGGATTGACCGGCTGCCTGGCCGCTCTGGCCCTGGCCCGGGCCGGCTGGGTGGTGATGGTGGTGGATCCCCTCCAGCGGGAAACCCTCCTCAACCGCCAACGGGCCTATGCCCTCAGCCAGTCCAGCCTGGCCCTGCTGCAACAACTGGGGTTGGCTTCCGCCCTGGCGCCCCGCCTTTGGGGCTTTGACCAACTCAGCCTCCAGGCCAACCGGGGGCGCACCCAGGTTCGGTTCCACCGGACCGATCTGCCCCGCAACGCCCCCCCCGCCATTGGCTGGATTGGGGAGCACCGCCCAATGATGGCCACCCTGCTGCGCCACCTGGACCAGGCCCCTGACGTCACCCTGAAGCTGGGCGCCCCTGACGGGGCTGGAGACCAGGCCTGGGATCTGGTTGTGGCGGCTGACGGCCACAGGAGCATGGCGCGCCAAACCATGGGGGTGGGTTGTTGGGGCTGGCGTTATGACCAGAGCTGCATCACGGTGCAGGCGCGCCTGCAGGGGGGGGAGTCCACCAGGGCCTGGGAAGTGTTTCGGGACGAGGGGCCGCTGGCGGTGCTGCCCATGGGCCAGGGCCGCGCCCAGATTGTCTGGTCCACGTCCTGCGCCAGGGCCGCCGCCCTCACGGCCATGGACCCCCGGGCTTTTGCCAGCGCCTTGGCGGATGTGTTGCCCAGGGGAGCGGAACTCGTCACTGTGCTGGATGCTCCCCTGGCATTTCCCGTTGGGGTGCAGTTGGCTCGCCGTCTCCGGCAGGGGAACGTACTCCTGCTGGGGGAAGCCGCCCACTGCTGCCATCCCCTGGGGGGACAGGGGCTGAACCTGTGCTGGCGGGATGTGGGCTGTCTCCATGCCCTGGCCTGCAGAGTCGGGCAGGGGCAGCGATCCGTCCACTGGCTCCTGCGCCGCTACGGCCGCCAGCGGTGGCTGGACACGGTGGCCACCCTGCTGGCAACCGACGGCCTGCTGCGGCTCTTTACGCCTGGTTGCTCATGGCTGGGCCGCCTGTCCCTGGGCCGATGGTTGCTTGTCCCCGCGCAACGCCTGTCCCTTACCTTCTGAGCCGATGGGGACTGCTGCGCTCCCTGGCGCTGCGAGCCATGGCCTACGGCTGGGGGACACCGCGCCGCCGCGCCGCGCCTCAGCCATAAGCCATCAGGCTCTCGCAGGCCACGTCAGCCCGGAGACGCTGACGGCCCGCCAGATCCTGGAGTTCGGCAATAAAGCCGTAGCCGCACACCCGGGCCCCGGCCATCTCCACCAACGTTGTGCAGGCTGCCGCCGTGCCGCCTGTGGCCAGCAGATCATCCACGATCAACACCGCCTGATCCGGCTGGAGAGCGTCCCGATGCACCTCCAGCCGGTCCATGCCGTATTCCAACGCATAATCCACCCCATGGGTTGGCCGGGGCAGCTTGCCGGGCTTGCGCACCGGCACGAATCCCAGGCCCATGCCATAGGCCATGGCCGTTCCCACCAGGAAGCCCCGGGCCTCGATCCCGACAATCGCTTCACAGGCCATGGGGCGGCAGCGCTCAGCCAGTTCATCCACCACCATCTTCAGGGCCGCGGGAGTGGCAAAAAGGGGCGTAAGGTCCCGGAAGACAACGCCGGGTCTGGGGAAGTCGGGTACGGTTCGCACCAACTGGGGCAGGTCCGTCCGGGAGTAGGGAGACGCTGACATATGCACGTTGCCAGAACACCAGCGTAATGGCACCATGGCTCTTGCGCTCCTCAGCGTTGAGCACTTCCCCATCAACTTGACGGCCCCCCACCATCCAGAACCAGCCCGGACCGTGGCTGACCCCAAGGATCCCGTCCAGCCGCAACAGGACGATGCAGGCTTCCCGGACAAGCCGGAATCTCGGCTGCTTGGCCGCCACGGCCTGCAACAACTGGACCTGCTGATGATCACCATCGAAGCGCTGGACTCCCGGAGCAGCGAGGCGATGGCGTCTCTCCTGCAGCAGAAGAATACCGCCATGGGCGTCACGGACCGGGTGGAGTTCTGGAAGTGGCGCGCCACCAATCCCATGCGGCGGGCCATGCAACGCAACCGACTCAAGCAGGGGCAAGTCAGGACCATGGTGGGTCTGGTGTGCCACATGGCCGACCGCCTCTATCCTGTGCTTCACCAGCTCATCTCCGTGCGGGAGGATCAATCCCTTGCCGAGGCCCGCTGGACGCGGCTGACCGGGCGGCTGCAAGGTCTCGTCCGGCAACGCATGAATCCCAGGCGCACAGCCATGCAGAAGTTTGCCGATGATGAATACGCCCTTGCCATGGCCAGACAGATGGTCCGCACCCTGGCGTTTTCCGCAGGCCCCGGCGGCGAACAACGTCTCCTGGCCAGCCTCCAGGATGGAATGCGGCGCTGACGTCACCCACCACCATGCACTCCATTCAATACACCCTTCTGGGCTGCCGTCTCCATCTGCTGGGCCAGGGCGCCGAGGACGGGGACAACAGCACCGTCACGGAACTGAAGCAGTTCACCCTGGATCTGGAGGACCATGTGCGCCTCACGGGCAGCCAGTTGCATCTGGAAGCGCTGGCGCAAACCCTGCTCCCCTATGCCCGCCACATCATCAGCGGCCAGGCCAGGGAATTCACGAGCGCAAACGGGATGGCGGCCATCACCCCGTTTCACCGGGGCCATCGCCTGCAGTTCCAGAAGGAGGACGGCAGCCAGGGGAACCACGACGTGCAACTGGATGATGGGGAGTTGGCCAACATGGTGCGTTGTCTGGATGCCGCGATCCTTGATCCCCGCTTGCAAGTGGACATCACGGCGCCACCCATGCAGGGCTTGCGGGAGCGGGAGTTGCGCAATCGTCTTCCCCTGAGGCGGCGACTTGCCGCTCCGGTGGGGGGCTTGGTGCTGACCATGGCCCTTGTGGGCCTGGGCTTCCTCGTCCCCGTGCCGGAGCGGTTCCGGGTCACCGATTCCGAAGAGCAGCCGGAGGGGGACAGAGCAGTGGAATTGATTGAAGAGCAAGGCGTCCCGATTGAGCTGGACATGGAGGCCATCAACCTGGAGGAGGGGGACGCAGCGCCTGATCCTTAGCGCCTGATCCTTCCACCCCGCCAACCCCGCCCCCTGGACGCGGCGGGCAAGGCGCAGTTTGGCGGAGCGGCTGCGGGGATTGGCGGCCGCTTCCTCCGGCTCGGCGGTGAGTGGTTTGCGGGTCAGCCGCTCCAGACGGGAATCCCTGAGAAAGGCCTGTTTCACCAGGCGGTCCTCCAGAGAGTGGAAGCTGATGACCGCGAAAATCCCCCCTGGGAGCAGCCAGTCCGGCCCCCGCTGCAGGAGGGTGGAGAGGGCCTCCAACTCCTGGTTGACCGCCATGCGCAGCGCTTGAAAGGTGCGGGTGGCGGGGTGGATGCGGCCAGGGCGCTGGCGGGGCGGGTAGGCGCCGGCAACAGCGGCCGCCAGATCCCGGGTGTTGGCAAAGGGGCGGCGGGCCACCAGGCGGCGGGCAATGCTCCGGGCGCGGCGGTCTTCCCCGTAGGTGCGAATCAAGGTGGCCAGTTCCGCTTCGCTGAGCCGCTGCAGCAGTTGGCCTGCCGTTTCCCCCGCCCCCTGATTCATGCGCATGTCCACAGGTCCGGCATGGCGGAGACTGAAACCCCGCTCAGCCTGCTGAAGTTGGGGGCTGCTCACCCCCAGATCCGCCAGAATCCCGCTGAAGCGTTGCTGTGGTGGGGGCTGATGGCTGGCGAAGTTGCAGTTGTGGATCCGCCAGCGGCCTGGGAAGGGGGCCAGAGCCATGGCGGCCGCCTGGCAAGCATCCGGATCCTGATCAAGGCCCGTAAGTCGGCTGTGGGGATGGGCCGCCAGCAGAAGG
>NZ_JENA01000046.1 GCF_000586015.1 Candidatus Synechococcus spongiarum SH4
GGGAGCGGGTATGAGCAGGTGGAGATATGGCTGGAACCTGTCTCCGCCGCCGCCAAGGTGATCCTGGTCTTGATTCTGTTGAGCCTGGCCGCCTTTGTGGGGCTGCGGATGCTGCGGCGCGCCCGCAGCCCCCACCTCTGAGGAACGGGGAGCCGGGGCCGGGAGGCCTAAAAGGGGGCCTCCTCTTCGCCTGTGCCGGCGGGGGCGGGTTCCTCTGCAGCCATGGCTGCCCCGTTATCCCGGCGCGAACCCAGCAGCTCCAGCCGATCCACGCGAATCACCGGTTTGGAGCGTTCTTCACCGCTGTTGCGGTCCTTCCAGTGGTCCAGCTTGAGGGAGCCGACAATACCCAGAAGGGATCCCTTTTTTACGTAGTCCGCGGCGATCTGGGCCGTGCGACCCCAGATTTCAAGGTTGAACCAGTCGGGCTCCTCCTCCCGGCTGCGGCGGTTGACCGCGAGGGTGAGATTGGCCACCATCGTTCCCGATTCAAAGTAGCGAACCTCGGGATCGCGGCCGGCCCGGCCGACGAGGGTGATGGAGTTGACGCTCATGGTGCAGTGATTCCTGACGAGTGAGTTGAAGGACGGGTCAGCCGCGGCTGGGCTGCCCCTCTCAGGGTTCCCCCACAGTTGGATGTGTCGCAGGCTATCGGGCTGGCCTTATGATGGGGCAGTCACAGCTCCTTGGGCCAAGATCTCCCTCCTCTCCCATCGTAACCGGGATCCTGTGACGTCTTGGATCCGCACACATTCCTCTTTTCCTCATGATTCGCCCCTTCAGCCTCGCTCGCAACGTCGGGATCGACCTGGGCACTGCGAACACGCTGATCTACATCGCTGGGAAGGGTACGGTGCTCTCGGAACCCTCTGTTGTGGCCATTGACGTCAACACGGGAAAGCTCATCGATGCCGGCAGTGAGGCCCACCGCATGTTGGGGCGCACCCCGGGGAACATCCGCACCATTCGCCCCCTCCGGGATGGGGTGATTGCGGACTTTGACGCCACCGAGTTGATGATCAAAAGCTTTATCGAGAAAGGCAACGACGGACGCAAGTTCATGGCGCCCCGTCTTGTGATCGGCATCCCCAGCGGCGTGACAGGCGTTGAGCGCCGGGCGTTGCGAGATGCGGCCCTGGTGGGCGCCCGCGAGGTTTATCTCATTGATGAACCGATGGCCGCGGCCATCGGCGCCGGATTGCCCGTGGTGGAGCCGGTGGGAACCATGATTGTGGATATTGGCGGCGGCACCACCGAGGTGGCGGTCATCAGTCTGCGGGGCATTGTGATCTGCGAGTCCCTGCGGGTGGCGGGAGACGCGCTGACCGGCGCCATCAGCAGGTACCTGAAGAAAGCCCATAACCTGCTGATTGGCGAGCGCACGGCGGAGGAGATCAAATTCCGCATGGGATCTGCGCTCCCCAGCGATGAATTCGACTCCATGACTATGGACGTGCGTGGTCTTCACATGGTTTCCGGCCTCCCTTGCACCGTCACCGTTTCCTGCGGCGACGTGCGGGAAGCCATGTCGGAATCCCTGGTCATGATTGTGGACCTGATCAAGAAGACGCTGGAGCGCACGCCTCCCGAACTGGTGGCCGATATTGCCGAACGGGGCATCATGCTGGCGGGAGGGGGCGCCAAGCTGAGGGGCATCAGTGACCTCATTGCCCGTGAGACAGGGATTGTCACCCACATTGCCGAGAGCCCTCTTGAGTCCGTGGTTCTGGGCTGCGCCCGTGTCCTGGAGAACTACAGCCAGTTGAGCAGGGTTCTGGATACCAATGATCAACTGAGGAGGCCCCTCGGTTGATGGCCCACTGAGCCCGGGACCATGGCCCTCCTGCGCAACGAGTTTCGGCAGAGTTCAAGGCGGGCCAGACAACAACGGATCCGGTTGTTGTTGTCCCTGGGGACCATTGCCTTGACCGTTGCCCTGGCCAGCCCCATGCGCCAAGGGGTTGGCGGGGTGCTGGTGGAGACTTACGCCGTCCTTGCTCGTCCCCTGTGGCCGGGGCCAACCCAGTTTGAGTGGGTGCGGGAAGCGGAAGAGGTGGCCAATATGGAGCGGCTCATCTTTCTGGAAAAGGAAAACCGGCGCATCAAGGAGTTGATCGGTTTGCCGTCCGCCATCCCCCGGGGCAGCGGTTTGAAGGCGCCGGTCATTGGCCGCAGTCCGGCAGTGTGGTGGCGCCAGTTGACCCTGGGCCGAGGCAGTCGTCACGGCATTCGCGTTGGCCATGGGGTGGTGGCGCCAGGGGGCTTGATCGGTCGAATCACCGCCGTGACCATGAACACGGCCCAGGTCACCCTCATTACGGATCCCACCAGCCGCATCGGCGTCCTGGTGACCCGCACCAATCACCACGGCCTGCTCAGCGGCCTTGGGTCCGGCCGTCCAGTGCTGCGCTTCCTCACGGAAAATCCCCGCACCATTCCGGGGGACGTGGTGGTGACCTCGTCCGCCAGCACCCTGGTGCCCGGTGGCATTCCTGTGGGTGTGGTGCAGAATGTTGATCGCAACCGGGCCCCCTCCCCTGAAGCCGTGGTCCAGCCCAGCGCCCCCATCGACGCCATTGAGTGGGCCGAGGTGTTGCTTCAAGGCCTGCCGGAAGCGGCCCCGTGAAACCTGTCCCAGCCTGGCCCCGACAGGTGCTCGTTGGCGTTGGCGGCGCCACCGGTCTTGTGGCGCTGTTGCTGTCCTTCCTGTCCCCCGGCTGGCTCAGGCTGGCCGGGGCCAGCCCCAACTGGCTGGTCCTGTGGCTGCTGCCCTGGGCATGGTCCCAGGGACCTATTGCCGGACTGGCAGGCGCCTGCATCCTGGGTTTTGCCCTGGAGACCATGACCATTGGCGCCGCAACACCCCTCTATGGCCTGGCGCTGCTGGCCTGGCTCTGGGGACGTCAAGCCAGACCCAGAAAAATCAGCCTCCCCAACCCTGCCGCCATGGCCGTCCAGGCCACCCTTGGTTCCCTCCTCGTTGATGTCACCGTCATGATGCAGTTGCGACTCCTGGCCGACCCCCGCTCCGGCCATGCCCCGCCTGGGGCCGGCATCCTCTCCAGTGACGTGGCGGCGGCGGGCTGGTTTGGTCGGGAGATCGCCAACGCAGGCTTTCATGGAACCATTGCCGCCGCCCTTGTGACCGGCTTCCTGGCGCCGATTGTGGGCACCCTGTTGCTGCGGCTGTGGTGTCAACTGGATCAGACCCGCCATGGTTAAACGTTCCCTCTCCTCTCTCCGCCCCGGAAACCGGCATGGCGCCCCATGGCGCCCCATGCTGCTGCTTCCGTTGATCCTGGCGCTGCAGGCCTGTGGCGCCCGTCCCCCGGCGCGACAACTGGAGGTCTGGACACTCCAACTCTCCCCCAGGTTTGACCCCTACCTGAATGGGCTGGTGGAGCAGTGGGAGGCCAGGAATCCCGATATTGACGTGCGCTGGACCGATATTCCCTGGGGGGCGGTGGAGCAGAAGCTGCTGGCCGCCGTGTTTGCCCGCACCGCACCGGACGTGGTGAACCTGAACCCCAAATTTGCAGCCAGACTGGCCAGCCGGGGCGGACTGCTGAATCTGGATGAGCACGTGAGCCCGGAGGAACGGGACCGGTATCTGGACGGGGCATGGCAGGCCAGCACAGGTCCCATGGGAACCTTCGGCATCCCCTGGTATCTCACCAGTCGCATTACCCTGGCGAACGGGGAGTTGCTGGCGGCCGCCGGCTACCGTCAGCCACCGACCCGGTGGCAGGACCTGCCAGCCTTTGCGGAGGCGGTCAAGCAAGCTACGGGGCGCCATGCCCTGTTTGTCTCTGTGGCGCCCGAGGATTCCACGGAAATCCTGGAGTCCTTTGTGCAGATGGGGGTGAAGTTGCTGGACGAGCAGAAGCGGGCAGCTTTTGATACCCCTGCCGGTCGGCGCGCCTTCGCCTTCTGGACGGATCTTTATCGCCGTGGCCTGCTGCCCCGGGAGGTGGTGAGCCAGGGCCATCGCCGCGCCATTGAACTCTATCAATCCGGTGATTTGGCCCTTCTGTCCACCAGTGGGGCGTCACTCGCCACCATTCGCACCAATGCCCCCGCCGTGGCGGCCCGCACCCAGGTGGCCCCGCCCCTGACCGGACCCGACGGCAGCGCCAACGTGGCCGTCATGAACCTGGTGGTCCCGGAGCAATCCGATCAACCGGAAGAGGCGGTGGATTTTGCCCTGTTCCTGACCAATCCCGCCAACCAGTACGAATTTGCCAAGGCGTCCGGCGCCCTCCCCTCCGCATCTGAGGCCATGGTTGCCCTTCGGCAGGATGTGGGCCAGGCCCGGCAGCGCCTGACCCCGGAGGATGACGTCACAGCCCAGGCCCTGTCTGCCCAGGAGACCAGTCTTGGCGCGCTGGAGAGCGCCCGTGTGCTGGTTCCCGCAGATCCGGAGATCAAGCAACTGCAAGCTGTGATCTACAACCATTTGCAGCAGGCCATGCTGGGCCAACTTTCCCCTGAAGAGGCTGTGGAGGCCGCTGCCGCTGCATGGAACCGCCATGGGCGCCAGTCCCCGTGATCGTTGTGGACGCCATGGGCGGATCGTAGTCTGTAGGCTTTGTAAAGAACTGCAAGTCCTGCGTTGATGGAGTCGGAGTCCCAGCCCAGCACGTCTCCGGTGGCCATGGGCGTGAACGGTTGGCCAGGCCCCCGGCAACCCCAAGGGGATGGCCCATCGCTTGAGGAGACCGAGGGGGCGGTCTCCACGTCTTGCAAACGCCTGCTGGTGGTAGATGACGAGCCTGCCGTGCGGCGCATCCTGGACACCCGTCTGCGCCTGGCCGGTTATACGGTCATCCTGGCTGCGGACGGGGAAGAGGCCCTCAGCAGGTTTTACCGGGAACAACCGGACCTGGTGGTATTGGACGTGATGCTGCCCAAGCTGGACGGCTTTGGCGTCTGCCGCCAGATCCGGGCCGAATCCACTGTGCCCATCATTATTGTCTCGGCCCTGGACAAACCCAACGAGAAGGTGGCCGGTCTGGAGTTGGGGGCCGATGACTACCTGCCGAAGCCCTTCGCGCCCCGTGAACTGGAGATGCGCATTGCCGCCGTGCTCCGCCGCCATGAGGCGGCCGTCGCGCCCCAATCTTCCGTTCAACCCAAGGCCCATCACCAGACCGGCATCATCCGCGCCGGGCACCTAGTGATTGACACCAACCGCCGTCAGGTGACCTGCAAGGGGGAGCGCCTGGGGCTCACCTACACGGAGTTCAGTTTGCTGGAACTCCTGTTCCGTGAACCGGGGACGGTGGTGCCCCGGGCCACCATCCTGGAGGAGCTCTGGGGCTATCCGCCCCGCAAGGCCACCAATCTGCGGGTGGTGGACGTTTATGTGGCCCGACTTCGCAACAAGCTGGAACCGGACCCCCGCAATCCGGAGTTGATCCTGACCGTGCGGGGAACAGGCTATGTCTCCCAAGGGGTCACCAGTGTTTCCCCCACCAGCGATTGAGGGCAGCCGGACCAGCAAGATGGCCAGGAGTGTCCGGGTTGCATCCTTGTCCGAGTTACGCGCCACGCGCCTGCAAAAAGCCAACGCCTTGCGCCAACTGGGCTACGAGCCCTATGGGCCGGGTTTTGCCCCCAGCCATCAGCTTCAGGATCTTCAGCGGGACCACAGCGACCTGCCCAAAGGCGAGGAGCGGGATGTTGCCGTTCAGGTGGCGGGCCGCGTGATGGCGCGGCGGGTGCTGGGCAAGCTGGCCTTCTTCCGGTTGCAGGACGAGACGGGCGCCATTCAACTCTTCATTGAGAGATCCACTCTGGCCCAGGGGATGCCGGAGGATTCGGAGGCTTTTGCCCACATCACGGGTCTTGTGGATAGCGGGGACGTGCTGGGGGTGTGGGGCATCCTGCGGCGCACGGACCGTGGCGAACTGTCCGTGAAGGTGCAGCGCTGGACAATGCTCAGCAAAGCCCTGCTCCCCCTGCCGGACAAATGGCGCGGCCTCACGGACGTGGAAAAGCGTTACCGCCAGCGCTACCTGGATTTGATCGTGACGCCCCAGACCCGTCAGACCTTGCGTCGCCGCGCCCGGTTGGTGGGCGCCATCCGCCGCTACCTGGACGACAAGGGCTTTCTGGAGATGGAGACGCCGGTGCTGCAGGCGGAGGCGGGCGGCGCCGATGCCCGTCCTTTTCAGACCCATCACCACAGCCTGGATCTACCCCTCTATCTACGCATTGCCACGGAACTCCACCTCAAGCGGTTGATCGTGGGGGGCTTCGAACGGGTCTACGAGTTGGGGCGCATTTTCCGCAACGAGGGCATCAGCACCCGCCATAACCCGGAGTTCACCTCGGTGGAGATTTACCGGGCCTATTGCGACTATGGGGACATGCTGACACTGACGGAAGATCTGATCAGTACCGTCACCCAACAGGTGTGCGGCTCCACCGTCCTGGAGGTGCAGGGCCGGACCATCGACCTGACGCCCCCATGGCGTCAGGCCACGATGCACCAGTTGGTCCGGGAGGCAACAGGTCTTGACTTCGAGCGGTTCTCCGGCGTCGCCGAGGCCGGCGACGCCATGGCCGCGGCTGGTCTGGAGGTTCCCCCCACGGCTGACAGCCTGGGCCGCCTCCTGAATGAAGCCTTTGAACAACAGGTGGAGCCCCGGTTGATGCAACCCACCTTCGTATTGGACTATCCCGTGGAGATCTCTCCTCTGGCCCGACCGCACCGGAGTCGACCGGGGCTGGTGGAGCGCTTCGAGTTGTTCATCGCCGGCCGGGAGACCGCCAATTGTTTCAGTGAACTCACGGACCCCCTGGAACAGCGCCAGCGGCTGGAAGCCCAGCAGGAACGCCGTATTGCCGGGGATCCGGAGGCCCAGGGGGTGGATGAGGACTTCCTCACGGCGCTGGAATACGGAATGCCCCCCACCGGTGGTCTGGGCATTGGCATCGACCGCCTGGCCATGGTGTTGACCGATTCCCCCAGCATCCGCGACGTCATTGCCTTCCCCTTGCTGCGACCCACGGACGAGGAGGGATGACATGAGAGAAGCTGAAGACCCACGCCCGGCAAGAGATAATCTGACAATGGACATTGCGTCCCTCTTGAGCAAGCTGGAGGTTCTTCCACCATGAGCGGTGAACGCGTCGGGTTCCGTTTCAAGCACGCTGATGCGGTGATTAAGCGCAATCCCCAGGGGCGGTCCCGGCGGGGCTGGGTCATGGAGCCTGTTGAGCAGGCCACCAGCCGCGGCACCAAAATGCCCGCCTACAGGATTCGCTGGCGGGACAGTGAACGACCTGAAATCGTGCTGCAGCACATGCTGATTGCCGATCCCGACGACACCCCACCCCCGGATGGCGTCAGCCTTGATCCCAGTGCCCCAACCCGCTGAATCTCAGCCTTTGCCGGCCTGACGTTGCAGTTCCTGCAGCTCCCGCTCCACCACGAAATTGGCCCAGGCCTGCTGCAGGGAGACAGAAGCTTCCGTCACCCGCCAACCGCCCCGAGCGGTGGTGGTATGCCACTCCTCCGGGGACAAGGATCCGATCATCTCCAAACGCTCCCACATCACCTGCCCCTCCCGGCGGCAGCGGCGCTCATGGTCGGCGCATTGGCGGGCCAGGGTACTGTCGTGGCCTGTCAAGGCCTCTTGCCCACGTTGGCGCCAGAGTCCAATGGCCTCCCCTTGCTGGAGAAGAACGTTCCGTAACTGCCCCGCCTCCTGCCGCAGCCGCAGCCGCTGACCTGGCCCTGCCGACTGGGCCCCATTGCGTTCCTCCTCTTCCAGCAGCGCCCCCTGGCCGGGGTGGCGGGCCAGCCATGTATCCAACCATGTATCCAGTTTGTGGTCGAGATCGTCGAACCAGTGTTGTGAAGCCATGGTTGCTCAGGGATCCCGGGGTGACTCGTCCTGTAGGTCGTGGGCAGCGGGAGCAGGAGCCATGGCCTTCTGCAGAGGCGAGAGCGCCCCATCGCGGGAGCGGAGAATCAACTGGGTGAGACGGGCCATGGCCCCTTCTCCCAGGGTCTCCCGGCTCATCCGGTCAAACACTCCCCGATACAAAGCCTCCAGTTCGGAAGAAAGTTCCTGCTGCACACGGTGGGCAATGGCCCGTTGCTCCGCTTGTCCCATAGCTGATCAGCATTGCGAGAGAGAACCATGCTCCATTAAATGGAGGCTGAAGCGATCCTGGCTGTCACACCAGCGCCCCACCCCACGCCAGCCCGCCTGTTGAGCCATGGCCTGCACTGCCTCCGGTCCCCATTTGTGGCTGTGCTCGGTGATGAGCCTTTCGCCGGCGGCCCAGTGAACCACCGTCTGCAACGGGGGAATGGACACCACCTGATCCCGCTGGCTCACCAGGGCCATCTCGATGTGTTGGGCGCTGGCATCCCAGTGGGCCCGGTAGCCAAAGTGTCGGGGTTGAAAATCGGTCCCCAGATCCCGGTTCAGGCGCAGCAGCAGATTGCGGGCAAAGCGGGCGGAAACCCCTGCGGCATCGTCATAGGCCGCCTCCATGGCCGCGACGCTCCGGGGCTGGTCCATGCCCAGCAGCAACAGGCTCCCAGGCCCCAGCAGGGTGGCCATGTGACGCAAGAGGGCCACGGCGCTGGCGGGGAGCAATTCCCCAGGGAACTGCCGGGGAAGAAGCCCAGCCGCTGCCCGGCCAGGAGGGGATGATCCGGCAGGGCGGGCAGGCGCCCATAGTCGCAACAGACGGCCACCATGGGCACCTGGGGGTGGAGCGCCTGGAGTCCGATGCAGGCGGTATGCACATGGGTTGCGCTGATGTCCAGGGCCACATAGGCGGCGGGCCGGAGGCCGTGCAGGAGGGGGGTCACCTTGCGGGCGCCGCCGGCGCCAAACTCCACAACCGTGATCGGCGCCCCGCCGCGATGCCCTGCGCAGCAGTCCCGAATGTGTTGCGCATGGCGCTGCAGCAGGTGGTTCTCCAGACGGGTGAGATGGTATTCCGGCTGCTGGCAGATGGCCTCAAAGAGCCGGGAGCCCTCCTGGTCGTAGAGCAGCCATGGGGGAAGTTGCCGGGGTCGCTTGGCCAGGCCCTGCTCCACGGCGGCGCACACGTCGCCAGGACCGGGATGCAGGTCGATCAGTTCCGGGCGCGTCAGAAGAGTAGGGCTGCTGCTCATCAAGCTCGTCACAGGGATGCTTCATCCCGGGCCAGACGGAGACCGGAGGCCATCCAGCGACTCCGGGGCGGGAAGAAATTGCGATAGGTGGATCGATGGTGCTCAGCAGGTGTGAGGAAACTGCCGCCCCGCAACACAAACTGCGAGCTCATGAACTTCCCATTGTATTCGCCCACCGCTCCCGCTGCGGCCTGGAAGCCCGGATAGGGGCGATAGGGGCTGGCTGTCCACTCCCAAAGGTCCCCGAACACCTGCTGAACCACCGGGGACTCCGGCCCCGGCAACACTGTGGCCTGCCGGGGCTTGAGATGGCGTCCATCCAGCCATTGGCCGGCACGGCACGGCGCCTGCCGGGCCATGGTTTCCCACTCCGCTTCCAGAGGCAGGCGAGCACCGGCCCAGCGGGCATAGGCATCCGCTTCAAACCAGGAGAGATGCCGCACCGGCCTGCTGGGATCAAGGGGACGGCGGCCCTCCAGGGTGAACTCCCA
>NZ_JENA01000047.1 GCF_000586015.1 Candidatus Synechococcus spongiarum SH4
AGGGCTTGCAGGCTGTGGCCCCCCAGCAGTTCAGCCCCCAACTGCCGGGCAGTGGCGCGCACCCCGGCCAGGCACTGGGCCAACAGGTCCTGCTGCAGGGGGGCGCCGCAGCGGGGCAGGGTCACCAGCGCCTGGAGCCCCTCCAGGCAGGCGCCGCTGGCCCAGAGATCACTGGCTCCGTGCAGGGTGGTAAGTCGTCCGTTGAGCCAGGGATCGCTCACCAGGGCCGGGAACCCGTCCACACTGGCCAGGAGCAACCGGTCCGGGGGGATGCGGGCCGTGATACTGGCGTCCCGGGGCTGGGGGAGGGCGCCGTAGATCCGTGTCAGGGCGTTGTTCAGAGGCTGGGCCGGGAGCTTGGCGGCGCAGCCGCGGCAGGCCATGGGTTGCGGGGGGGCTGGTGTGGCGGCCGCCGCCATGGCGCCGCCGCCGTTCATCCCGTTCACCATGGCCATGAAGCGGTGGTCCAGGTGCTGCTTCCACCGCCAGAGCCATGGATGGGGACCCAGCCAGAACCGTCCCCGCTGGGCAACGGCCCCCCCTTGCCCGTCTCCCAACAGCACCAGACCATGGGCCTGGGGCCGCCAGCACCGCAAGGGTTGGCTCCGAAGAGCAGCCTGCAGATTCCGGGCCAGCACAGGGGCGGCCCGCACCGCCCATACACCCCCGACTGGACGGGGGGCGGCGGCCACCACTCCGCAATCCCCCACCGCAAAGATCCGCCCATGGCCCTGCGCCACAAGGGTGGGATGGGTGAGAACGCGGCCCCGCCCATCACAGGGCAAGCCGCTGTCCTGGAGCCAGGCCGGGCCACGACTACCGGTACACAGCACCGTGGCGCGGTCAGGGGGGGCCGGATCATGGCGGGCCATGGGGCGGACGGCAATGCCCCGGGCCTGCACCATCTGCTCCAGGCGGCGCGCCAGTGGGTCGCTGCCCAGCCGTAGACCACCTGGAGCGGTGCGCAGGCTGAGACGGCACGGCTGCCGGTGGCGCCGGCAGCGGGCCGCCAAAGCCAGAACCACCTCCACCGCAGCAGCGCCGCTGCCCATCACCTCCACCGCAGCAGGCAGGTGGTCACACCAGTCCAGGAAAGGCTCCAGGGGGCGAACGGGCAGGCCGGCCACCCCGGCCGGCGCTGCGGTCACGCTGCCCACGTCCAGGCTCAGCCAATCCCAACGGAGAGAACGCAATGCCGTCGATGGGGTTCCCAGGGGGCTGTGGAGATGAAGCTGCCGCCGCTCAAGATCCAGACCGGTGATTTCCCCCTGCACGAAGCTCGCCCCTGCCGCGGCGCAGAGACGGCGAAGATCAATCACACAGGCGCCGGGGCGGGCCTGACCCGCCAGGACCGCGGGGATAAGACCGCTGTAGAGGCTGGCGCCGCTGCGGCTCACCAGGGTGACGGCTGTGGCGGGGGGCAGGGGCCAGCGACCCATGGCCCAGTGGCGCAGCGCCAGGGCATGGCTGTGGCCACCGCCCGCCAGCATCAACTGCTGACCGCCGGGCTGACCGCCGGAACGGGCAGCGGTCATCATGCCGGAGGCTTCCACCACGCTGCTCTACCATGGACATGGATCATGTTGTCCCAGCACAAATGCGCGTTTTGGTGACCGGTGGCGGTGGTTACATCGGCTCCCACACGGTTCGAGCGCTTCAGAACGCCGGCCATGACCCCATCGTGCTGGACAACCTGGTTCATGGTCATCGTGATCTGGTGGAACAGGTGCTGCAGGCGCCGCTGGTGGTGGCCCAACTGGGGGACCGCCAACGGTTGCAGACCATCCTGACCCAGCAGCACGTTGAAGCGGTGCTCCACTTTGCCGCCTACGCCACCGTGGGGGAGTCCGTTGTGGACCCGGCCTCCTATTACCGCAACAACCTGGGGGACACCATGGTGTTGCTGGAGGCCATGGTTCAGGAAGCCCGGCGACGCAACACGCCGCCGATGCCCCTGGTGTTTTCCTCCACCTGCGCCACCTATGGCCACCCGGAGCGCATGCCCATCACCGAGGATTGCCCCCAGCAGCCCATCAGTCCCTACGGTCGCAGCAAATGGATGGTGGAGATGTTGATCGGGGATTTTGCCGCTGCCTACGGTCTGCCCGCGGTGATTTTTCGCTACTTCAATGCGGCTGGAGCCGATCCCGCCGGTGACCTTGGCGAAGACCACACGCCGGAGAGCCACCTGATTCCCAGGGTGCTGCACACCATGGGCGGCAAACGCCCCGGGCCATTAACGATCTACGGAGATGATTACCCCACGCCGGATGGAACCTGCCTGCGGGACTACATCCACGTGACAGACCTGGCAGAGGCCCATGTGCTGGGTCTGGAAGCCATTCGCCGGCAGGCGTCCGACCAGCGGCCAGCGGTGCGCATCTACAACCTGGGCACAGGCCAGGGCCATTCCGTGCGGGAGGTGATTGGGGCGGCGGCGGCAGTGACGGGATGCCCCCTGCCGGTATCCGCGGCGCCGCGGCGCGCTGGTGATCCGCCGGTGTTGGTGGCGGCCGCAGATAAGGCCAGGCGAGAACTGGGCTGGTCGCCCCGGTTGTCCCAACTCGCCACCATGGTGCGCCATGCCTGGATCTGGCATCAGCGCCGCCATGGCTGTCGGGCAACCGGCTGTCCGGTAACCGGACCCACCCCGGAGCCGAAGACGTCGTAGAACATGGGGTCAGTCTCGGGCAAGGCGTTGGAACGGCTGCAAGCGTTACGGGGGATGGTGGATCTGTTGCCCCCGCAAACCATGGTCTGGCAACAGGTGGAGGCCCAGGCCCGGCAACATTTCCAGCATGCCGGGGTGGGGGAAATCCGCACGCCGTTGCTGGAGGCCACGGCGTTGTTTGCCCGTGGCATCGGAGAAGCCACGGACGTGGTGGGCAAGGAGATGTACTCCTTCCAGGATCGTGGTCGGCGCTCCTGCACCATGCGACCTGAGGGCACCGCCAGCGTGGTGCGGGCCTCCATTCAGCACGGTCTTCTCAGCCAGGGGCCCCAGCGGCTGTGGTACATGGGACCCATGTTCCGGTATGAGCGACCCCAGGCGGGACGGCAGCGGCAGTTCCATCAAATCGGCCTGGAATTGCTGGGGGTTGCCGATGAACGCAGTGACGTGGACGCCATTGCCCTGGCCTGGGATCTGCTGGCGGATCTGGGGGTTCAGGGACTGCAGTTGCAGATCAACACCCTGGGAACCCCCGAGGATCGCCGCTGCTATCGGGAGCAGTTGGTGGGCTGGCTGGAGCAGCGGGCCCATGAACTGGACCCGGATTCCCGGCGCCGCCTGGGCTCCAACCCCCTGCGCATTCTTGACAGCAAGAACCAAGCCACACAGCACCTGCTCAGTGGGGCGCCCCAGCTTCTGGAGACCCTGGGCAAGGGGAGCCGGGAGCGGTTTGACCGGGTCTGCCAACTGCTTCAGGCCCTGGACATTCCCTTTGTTCTCCAGCCCCGGCTTGTGCGCGGCCTGGACTACTACACCCACACGGCCTTCGAGATCACCTGTGACCAACTGGGTGCGCAAGCCACGGTCTGTGGCGGTGGTCGCTACGACGGCTTGGCGGCCATGCTGGGCGGCCCTCCCACGGCGGGGATGGGTTGGGCCATGGGGGTTGAGCGCTTGGTGCTGCTGCTGGCCCAGCAGGTGAAGGCATCCCCTCCCCAGGTGGTGGTGTTGAACCGGGGCGATACCGCCCAGGTGAGCGCCCTCGTGCTGACGCGACAACTGAGGCGGGCCAATCTCCATGTGGAACTGGACCTTTCCGGCGCCGCCTTTGCCCGCCAATTCAAGCGGGCCGACCGCACGGGAGGAGGACTGGCGGTGATCATCGGGGAGCAGGAGGCCCAGGTCGGCGTCGTGAAACTGAAGTGGCTGCATCAAACCCCGCAGCAACGGGGCTCAGGCCTGGCCATGGGAGAAGAGTGGACCGTGCCCGCTGCGGAAGCATCCGGAACTGTGGGTCGGTTGCTGAACGGTGAGCCTCGGGCCCAATCTCAGGCGGAGCCAACGCCCGTGTAGGCCCCATAGAAGAACAGGCCCACCACGAAAATCACCGCCATTCCCCCAGCGGTGGCCACAATCCACAGGGGCAGAGCACCCTCCGTCCAGCGGGAGCGCCAGGGAATCGCCGGCCGCCCATCGGGAAGCCGATCAGGAACACGACCGTCAGGGCCTTGCAGGGACTTGCTCATGGGAAGAAGAAGGGCTTCGGATCAATTGAAGAAGTAGCTGGAGAAGAGAATGCCGCAGGTGAAGACAAACAGCAGGCCCAGAAACAGGCTGGTGCGGTTGAGCTCTACCGGAAGCGTGTTGGGGTTGGGGTTGCGTTCCATGGGTGTATGGGGGCTCAGCGGCGAACGAATTGCATGGCGGCAATGGCGCCCAGGAAGAACACCGTAGGCACCGCCAAGGCATGGACCGCCAACCAACGGACCGTGAAGATCGGATAGACGCGGGGCGCTTGGCCCGGGTTGTTTAGGCTGGAAGTCATGGGGCGGGGGTGCTCAGGCGCTCGTCGATTTGCAGTTTGCTGTCATAGCGGTCGCTCACCACTGGAGGCCGCACCTCGGAACTGAGGTAGTACTCATTGGGACGGGGGGTCCCAAAGGCGTCATACGCCAGACCGGTGCTAACAAAGAGAAACCCGGCCAGGAAGATGGACGGCAGGGTTACAGCATGGATCACCCAGTAACGCACACTGGTGACGATCTCAAAAAAAGGACGTTCCCCGGTGGAACCGGCAGCCATGGCCTTTTACGACTCGCTGCCAAAGTGTACGCAAGAAAGGTTCCATCCAGGGGTATCAATAGCCATCTTGCCGGCCAGTTGTAACACCTCTCAGCCAACCCGGTCCGCCGCTCCGGCCCAGCGCAGCAGGTTGCCCCGCTCCCCCAGCACAAAGCCCTTGCCGTCGCCGACAAAAAGAATGCGGGTGAAAGTGCTGGGCTGCTGCTGACCTACGGGATCCCTCAACCAGGTTGTCCCGCCGTCCCGGCTGGACAGGAGGGTGCCGTTACCACCCCCCAGCCAGATGCTGCCGTCCGGCGCCCAGGCCAGGTCCAGGTAGCCGTAGCCGTTGGTGATGGGAATCACGGCATCGCCAAAGGCGGGGTCGCCCGTGTCTGTGGGGGTGGACTCCGGGTCCGGGAAGCGGATCCGGGCGCCCCGATTGACCATCCAGAGATGGCCGGAGGGGGTAAAACCCATGGCTTGAACCCGCTGGCTGCTGGGGCGCTGATGGGGGGTCCAGACCGTCTCGCCAGGGCGCCAGTCCGCGTAGAAGTTCCCCAGACTGCTGACGCTCACGTAGCCCCCCATCCTGTCCCGCCGCAGATCCCGCACTGCGCCGGTGGCATCCTCCACCAGGGCCGTCCAATGCCCGCCCCCATCATCGGTGCGGTAAACGGCGCCCACACTGGTGGCCAACTCCGCCCGGTCCGGGCCCAGGGCGGTCACCAGATAGGGATCACCCGGCAGCTTGCCGGTCAACAGCAGACGGCTCCAGGTCCGGCCCGTGTCGGTGCTGTGCAGCACCAGACCCGGCTGACCCGCGATCCAGCCTTCATTCCCGGCGAAGTCGATGCTGATCAGACGAAAATTCTCCTCGGCGGGCAGATCCAGATTGCGCTCCTGCCAGGACCGGCCGCCATCGCTGGTCTCCAGGATCAGGCGGTTGCTGCCCACAAGAATGCCATGGTTCTCGTCGCTGAACGCCAGGTCCAGACCACTGGAGCGGGTGTTCAGGGGGATGGCTTGCCAGGGGCTCTCGGCGGCGGTGGCCAGCCTGGTGCTGACGCAGCCGCCGAGCAGACCACAGACCAGCAACAGGCTGAGCAGAGAGCGAAGCAGACGGGACATGGGATGGAACAACAGAAAGGGTGGGGCGTGTTCAGCGGGGAGATGCCGGCCGGTCAGTGGAGGGAGTAGAACGATAAGAGGAATGCGGCGGCGAGCACCAGACCGCCGAAGATCAGAATGGTTTTCTGGCCTGGGGTCAGGCGATTGACCCCCAGGCCGTAGTCCAGGTTCTGGGTAAAGCCGCTGGGTCGGCTCCGGGGACCCACGTCCACAAAAGCAGCTTGGGGACTGCGGCAGACAGGACAGAGAAAGTCGTCCGGCAACGCGGTGAACGGGGTGCCCCGGGCAATGCCCAGCTTGGCCACACCCTCGGCAGGGTCGTAACGATAGCCACAACTGCGGCATTCATAGTTGTGGGTTCCGGGATCACTCTCCAGTTGCCGGGCCATGG
This sequence comes from Candidatus Synechococcus spongiarum SH4, assembly GCF_000586015.1. GTDB lineage: Bacteria > Cyanobacteriota > Cyanobacteriia > PCC-6307 > Cyanobiaceae > Synechococcus_B > Synechococcus_B spongiarum_F. The sequence continues at coordinate 6,255 of NZ_JENA01000047.1, forward strand.
CCTCGGCTTCTGCGGCCCGGGTGATGCGTGGCCGTCGGACACCGGCGGTCGGGGCATCCCCGGCGGCATTGGGATCCCCCGGGGCTGGTGGCGATGGCGAGGCAGAGTTGGGGTTGGATGACATGGGCGCCTGTTCTCCGGACGGGGCTCAGGTGACTGTATTGCCGGAATCAGGCGGCAGTTGGGGTTGGCGCACCGCAATTCCGTCCTCTGTGGTGTCAGACTGGAGTCCAGAAGCACCGCAGGGCTGCCGATGTTTGTTCTCGACGGGTATGACGCCTTTCTGGGTTTTCTCCTGACCGCGGCAGCGGCGCCGGTGCTGGCGCTGGTCGCCAACCAGTTGATCAGCCCCCGCCGTCGCCAGGGGGAGCGGACCACCACCTACGAGTCGGGGATGGAGCCCCAGGGGGGCGCCTGGATCCAGTTCAATATCCGTTATTACATGTTTGCTCTGGTGTTTGTGGTCTTTGACGTGGAGACGGTGTTTCTCTACCCTTGGGCCGTGGCCTTTCATCGTTTGGGGTTGCTGGCCTTTGTGGAGGCCCTGATTTTCATTTCCATCCTGGTGGTGGCCCTGGCCTATGCCTGGCGCAAGGGGGCCCTGGAGTGGTCATGATTCCAGGCGGTTCTCCACCCTACCCACCGTTTCCCTGATCCAGCCCTGTGATGCCCCCATCAGTTTCACCGTCCACCGTTCAGCCCATGGTTCCGCCAGGGCAACTCGCCCAGGTGCGCAGCTTGCGGGAGGATGCCTGCAATCCCGTGGGCAAGCCCCAGGTGACCCGTGATCTCTCCGAGAACGTCATCCTCACCACCCTGGACGACCTCCACAACTGGGCCCGCCTTTCCTCCCTCTGGCCTCTGCTGTACGGCACCGCCTGCTGCTTTATCGAGTTTGCCGCTCTGATTGGCAGCCGTTTCGACTTTGACCGCTTTGGCTTGGTGCCCCGCAGCTCGCCGCGGCAGGCGGACCTGATCATCACTGCCGGCACCATCACCATGAAGATGGCTCCCGCCCTGGTGCGCCTCTACGAGCAGATGCCCGAGCCCAAATACGTGATCGCCATGGGGGCCTGCACCATCACCGGGGGCATGTTCAGCGCCGACAGCACCACGGCGGTGCGGGGGGTGGACAAGCTCATCCCCGTGGATCTCTATATTCCCGGCTGCCCGCCCCGACCGGAGGCTATTTTTGACGCCGTCGTCAAGCTGCGCAAGAAGGTGGCCAACGAATCCGTGGCGGAACGGGGAAACACGCTGCCCACCCATCGCTACTGCACCGTGTCCCATGCCATGAAAATCGTGGCTCCGGCAGTGTCGGGACGCTACCTTCAGGCGGAGAGCCAGCAGGCTGCCCTGGCCGCCTCCCAGGCGCCTTCCCTGGCGGAGATGGAGCGGTCCCGGTCCGAACCCCTGCCCGCCAGCCCTGATGCCTCCACGTCTGCAGAACAACCCAGCCCATGAGTGAAAACACCTCCTCCTCTCCAGATACCCCCAAGGAGGCGCCCCCGGAGCCTGAGCCGGGATCCATCAGCCGGCGGCTGCGTAGTCGGGGCCTGGACCATCGGGTGCTGGATCCGGATCACCTGGGGGTGGAGACCATCGCCGTGGAGCCAGGGGCGCTGGAGCCCGTGGCCACGGCCCTGCAAGCGTTGGGCTTTGACTATCTACAATGCCAGGGCGCCTACGACGAAGGGGTGGGGCGCTGCCTGGTGAGCTTCTACCACTTGGTGAAGATGGGTGGTTTCACCGGGGGAGATTCCGTGGAGGAGGTTCGCCTTAAGGTGTTCCACGACCGGTCGGCCCCCGTTGCCCCATCCCTTTACGGCCTGTACCGGGGCGCGGACTGGCAGGAGCGGGAATCTTTCGACATGTTCGGGATCCGCTACGAGGGCCATCCCCATCCCAAGCGGCTGCTGATGCCGGAGGATTGGCAAGGCTGGCCCTTACGCAAGGACTATGTGCAGCCGGATTTCTACGAAATGCAGGATGCCTATTGAGTGGGGCATCCTGTGGTTTCCCGCCTGTCCCAAGCCACAACGCCTCAGCTAAGCCGCAGCCAATGGGTACATCCGGAGAGGATTTTCCTGGAAGCGATTCCCTGCTTCCGACTCGCCCACGGCAGCCTCGGTTCCAGAAGCCAGACCGGCCTGGGTGTCCTTCTTGCTGATGCGCAGTTGGCTGCCCCGGGCGGCAAGGCGCCGGTTCACGCAATCGCGGATGTGATGGGGCATATCCGAATCCGCCATTTCCTGGGGGGTGAGAAGAATGGCTGGCGATCCCACGTGCAGGGCTTCCAGGAGATCGGCCCATTGCTCCACCAGCCGCTGCTCCTCAACGGAGTTCAGACCATGCTGCCGCAGGATGCCGCTACAGTGATCGTAATTCCAGAGTACGCTGCGGTTGGCGTTCTGCTCGGGTCGTTTGTAGGCGTAGCCTTGATCAATGGCCTGGGGGAGGGGCAGCCCATCGTTGTCCCGCAGCCCGGCTTGGCTGAGGTGATGACCGCAGTGGACAGCGGAGATGCCGAAGTGTCGGCCAAGCTCCGTCAAGGTGAGCCAGATTTTGTGGCCGGTGGGAGCGGTGGGAGATGGAGGATGCGAGGGGGAGAAGCTTTGCATTGATGTCTGCAGGAGGGTTAGGATGAGAAGCGAAGCTTTACAAAGGCTTGTTCCTTCCCTGGAAGCTGACAACATGAATGGGGGAAAGTTCAGATTCTTTCCAGAAAAGCTGTGAATCGTTAAAAAGGTTAATTATCATTAAGTTTAGAGATTTATTATGCAATTAGTTGCGTACTTGATGCTAAAATCTCGTTCAATACTCAAAATAAACAGGAATCGGGTGATTGCTGTATCTCAACCGATCAGGATCAGGATGGGGCCATGGAACTGCTGCCCAGATAGGTTTCCAGGGCGGGGGAAAAGACCTCTCGAATCACGGTGAGGACCCGTCCCCCCTTGAAAAAACGATAGTGGCGGCACCAAAGGGGGCTGGAGACGGAAAACCGCTGCTCCAAGGCTTCGCTTTCCACCTGCCCCAGGCCGTCCACTTCCCGGAACAACTCCACCCGATCCTGGCTCAGGCTGGCCCAGATGGGCTGGCGCAGGTCCCGGAGATGGCCTTGGGCATCCTGCTGATTCCACCAGCTTTCAGCCCACATGAGGGTTTCCACGCCGCAGCGCAGCCAGACCCGCCGTCTCAGCAACGGACCGCTCAGTTCAGCCACCTCGTCGGGGAG
>NZ_JENA01000048.1 GCF_000586015.1 Candidatus Synechococcus spongiarum SH4
GTCAAGGAACTGCTGGCCCAGGGCTTCATTACGCGCCGCCGGGAACAGGACGGGCGCTCCTACTGGCTCACCCTCACCGAAAAATTCCACCGCACCTACGCCGTCATGCCCCTGAAGCCGCCGAAGGAAGAGCCGTGAGAGAGGGCAGGCAAACCCAGGGGAGACTCTTAATCCGGACTCGGGTTTATCTGTCCATTGCCCAGGGAGAGATCCCTGCCAAGTCGGAAGAGGGGGACAACCCCAAGCGGCGCTCAGCCTGGCCAGCGCCCTTGCCCGTTGCCCGGTGTCGGGTTGATGTCCGCTCTATCAACACGGCTCCTCCCCCAGACGTCGTGGCGCAACCGCTCCTAACAGTGCAGCATCATCTCCCCAAGCTTCTCAAAACAACTTTTCATGCACGGCTTCGTTGTACAGTTGAATGTATGATAAAGGAATTGTAATAATCTGCCCAACACCGCAGCCCAACCAGGCAATCAAGCCATATAAAATGGTCTTGCCAATGAAAAGTGGATTTTCCAACAACTTGCTCAATGAATCTTTGATCATATCCGAAGGCTGGTCATCAGTGGTGAAAACGTAGTGGGAATAGAATGGAATTGCGGCCAAACCTACCACAGGAATAAGAACCAGTAACCACCCCCATAGAGATGCCATGATATAGCGTCTGGTAAATACCAGCGCCCGGAACTCCTTGGGTCTGGGATATTGGCCATGGACATAGGCCATGGACATGGGATAATAATGAAAAGTTGGAGACAAGAGAAAACCCAGAAGAAAGGAAAACAGGAATAACCCCAGGTTATCGCTGAGTTGCCGCCCGGACTTGGCAAGTGTAGGCGCGCCATTAGCAAGACTTGAAGCCATAGGAAGTCAAAGGGATCAAAGAACAGAACTGGAGAGGGAGGGCTGAGCCCTATGGCGATGTAGCCTCCCGCAACCGCTCCAGCACGGTGGTGTCCTCCAGGGTGCTGGTGTCTCCCGTGATGGTTTCCCCACTGGCCAGGGATCGCAGGAGGCGGCGCATGATTTTGCCGCTGCGGGTTTTGGGCAGCACGTCGGTGAAGCAGATGTCGTCCGGCTTGGCGATGGGGCCGATTTCATGGGCCACATGTTGCCGTAGGGCTTGAACCAGGGCGTCGTCCCCCTGCCGATCCGCCTCCAGGGTGATAAACGCCGCCACGGCATTGCCCTTGAGCTCATCCGGTCTACCCACCACGGCCGCCTCCGCCACGGCGGGATGGCTCACCAGGGCCGATTCGATCTCCATGGTTCCCAGGCGGTGACCCGAGACGTTGATCACGTCGTCCACCCGGCCCATGATCCAGAAATAGCCGTCCTCGTCCCGGTGGGCGCCGTCCCCGGCAAAATAAACAGGCCTGCCGTCGGTAGGGGGCAGGGCGCCCCAATAGCTCTTGCGGAAACGTTCCTCGTCCCCGTGGACGGTGCGCATCATGCCCGGCCATGGTTGTCGCAACACCAGATACCCCCCTTGTCCAGCCGGCAGGCTCCGGCCCGCTTCATCCACCACGTCGGCGGCAATGCCCGGCAGGGGCAGGCTGGCGGAGCCGGGCTTGAGGGGGTGGCGCCCGGCAGGGGGGCAATCATCATGCCGCCGGTTTCCGTCTGCCACCAGGTATCCAGCACGGGGCAGCGGCCACCGCCGATCACCTCCCGATACCACATCCAGGCTTCCGGGTTGATGGGTTCCCCCACCGTGCCCAGCAACCGCAGGGAGGACAGATCGTAACCGTCGGGAATCCGGCGCCCGGCGCCCATGAAGGCCCGGATCACCGTTGGGGCGGTGTAGAAGACGGTGATGCGGTGCTTCTCGATCAACTCCCAGAACGCCCCCGGCTTGGCGGGGCGGGGGGCGCCTTCATACATCACCGTGGTGGCGCCGTTGGAGAGGGGACCGTAGACGATGTAGCTGTGCCCCGTGATCCAGCCCACGTCGGCGGTACACCAATAAACGTCGTTCTCCTGCAAATCAAAGACCCACTGGCAGGTGAGGTGGGCCCACAGGTTGTAGCCCGCCGTGGTGTGGACCACCCCCTTGGGTTTGCCTGTGGAGCCGGAAGTGTAGAGGATGAAGAGGCGGTCCTCGCTGTCCATGGTTTCAGCGGGGCAGTCTTCACTGACTCCCTCCACCAGTTCATGCCACCAATGGTCCCGGCCGGGGGTCATGGTGACCGGTGTTTCCGTGCGGCGCACCACGATCACGTCCTGCACACTGGGGCAGGCCCCATCCGTCAGGGCCTCGTCCACGGCGGGTTTGAGGGGGACCGCCTTGTCCTTGCGGAAACCGCCGTCAGCGGTGATCACCACCCTGGCCTGGCCGTCAATGAGGCGATCCCGCAAGGCTTCTGCGGAGAAGCCGCCAAACACAATGGAGTGGGGGGCGCCAAGGCGGGCGCAGGCCAGCATGGCGATGGCCGCCTCCGGCGCCATGGGCATGTAGAGGGCCACCAGATCCCCCTTGCCCACGCCAAGGCCCTTGAGCACGTTGGCAAAACGGCACACCTGGCGGTGCAGGTCCCGATAGGTGAGCCGCCGCACGTCGCCGGGCTCCCCCTCCCAGAGGATGGCGGTTTTCTCCGCCCGCCCGTTGGTCAGGTGGCGATCCAGACAGTTGAAGGACACGTTGGTGCGGCCGCCGCTGAACCAGCGGGCCATGGGGGCGGCGCTCCAATCCAGCACCTGCTGGAAGGGTTCAAACCAGTGGAGTTTCTGGCGGGCCAAGCGACCCCAGAACCCTTCCGGGTCCCGTTGCGCCTCCTCTGCCAAGGCGGTGTAGGCAGCCATGCCTCCAATACGGGCCTGCTGCTGCACCTCGGCAGGGGGCGCAAAGCAGCGCTCTTCGTGAAGGAAGGATTCAATGCCGGCAGCAGCCATGGATTCCAGCCAGTAACTTGGCTCCATTCAAGCCCCCCGCAGCCTGTCTTCCGCTCATCCGCCATGAAGCCTTGCGCTTCCCCCTGGTTGGCACTCCTTGAGACCGCCCCGGCCCTGTTAGCAGAATCACGGAGCCGGTGCTTGCTCGGGAACACCTGGGTTGCGGGTCGCGTGGCTGCTGCCAGCAGCAGGGAACCGGAAGCCGGCAGCGCCAGGAGTCCGCCCGCTTGGTGACGGGCGTTGCTGCCACCGTGGTTCATGGCTTGCTGTGGCGAGTGGTCACCGGGGCGCTTTGTTCAGCATCTCCATGATCTTCATGGGGAGGTCGTCCACCTTTTGCCGAAGCTCCTTCACGTCTTCCTGCAGGTGGTCAATCCGCTTGTTTTGATCCTCAAACCGCTTGTCCAGCTTGTTCCACAGGAAGATGAGGATGGTGACGCCCACACCGGCCCAGATGCCCAGCGCCGTCACGATCATCAACAGCGTTTGGACGGTGGCAGGCATCGGACCGGGTGGTGGATGGAACAGCCTACCCACCGGTTGATACTTTTACCGCAATGAAAGGTGCTTGACAGGCTTTGCCGGCGCTTGCCCGGGAGCACCTGGGTTGCGAGTCGCGTGGCTGCTGACGCCATGGGCCTGCCATTGGTCATAGGCCATCTGCATCCCGAGCCAGGTCTCCGCTGTGGAGCCGAACACCTCAGCCAGCCGTCTCGCCAGCTCCGGCGAGAGCCCCTTGCGTTCGTTGAGCACTTCCGACAGGGCCTGCTGTGTGACGCCAAGCTTTTGGGCAGCCCGGGTGATGGTGAGTCCCATGGGCTCCAGGCATTGGCGCCTGATCACGCCGCCTGGATGGGGCGGGTTGTGCAGACTCATCGCTCAAACCCTGCTTAGTGGTAGTCCACATAATCTACATCAACTGCCCTGCCATCCTCAAACCGGAACGTCACCCGCCAGTTGCCCGAGACCTTGACTGCCCAGTATCCCTTGAGCTTGCCTTGCAACTTGTGCAGGCGGAATCCCGGTAGGTTCATGTCTTCTGGTCCGCTGCTATGGTCCAGGGCCGCCAGAATGTCTTGCAACTTCTCTTGATACGCCGGGCTCACATACCGCGACTCTCCCTGTTCATAAAGTGCCTTCAGGCCGCCATGACGAAACGATTTGATCATGGATCTCTCCCTTACTTGATATCTGTATTTATTTAGTCCCAGATCCCCTCGGCCCTCATGGGCCATTTCATCATCGCGTTCCGGGCGGATCCGGCAGATCAGTTGAGCCGCCGCAACACCACCTCCGGCAGCCCCAGGAGGGCGGCTTTTTCCTGGCCGGGGGGCAACCAGGTCAGGGCCGCCTCCGCCTCCCGGGCAAAGCCGTGGGCCAGGGCGTGGGTGCGCTCCAGACCGGAACCCTGGCGCACAATGTGGAGGGCCGCGTCCAGGTCCCCCGGATCGGCAAAGCGGCGCTCCACCCGCTCCGCCAGGCCGGGGTCCTCCTCCAGGGCAAAGATGGCGGGCGCCGTCAGGTAACCGGCCCGTAAATCGGAGGCGGCAGGTTTGCCCAGTTGCTGGTCGCTGGCGGTGAAGTCAAGGCAGTCGTCCACCACCTGGAAGACCATGCCCAACTGGCGGCCAAACCGGTAGAGGCTTTCCAATCGCGGCTCCGGCAACCCCGCCAGCACCCCTACCGCCCGGGCGCTGTTGGCCATCAGGGAGGCTGTTTTGCGGTAACTCTTCTCCAGGTAGTCCTCCAGCGTCTGCCCGCTGTCGTAGCGGTGGAGCCCCTGGCGCACCTCCCCTTCCGCCAGATCCATGATCACCCGGGACAGAAGCCGCACCACCTCCAGACTCCCCAGGTTGGCCAGGTGCCAGCTTGCCTGGGCGAAGAGGAAATCACCCGCCAGCACCGCCATGCGGGGATCAAACAGGTGATGCACAGTGGCCACGCCCCGCCGGGTGGAGGCTTCATCCACAAGGTCGTCATGGACCAGGCTGGCGGTGTGGATCATCTCGGTGATCTCCGCCAGCCGCCGTTGCCGCGGATCCATGGGATCGCCGGGGGCAACAGCCCGGGCCAGCATGAGCACAAGGGCCGGGCGCAGTTTTTTGCCGCCGGCCTGGAAAAGATGTTCCGCTGCCGCCTGGAGGATGGGATGCCCCGCCCCGATCAGGTCTCGTAAATTGCCGAGGAGCACCTCCAGGTCGGCCTCCACCGGTTGCAACACTTGAGCGACCGAGGCCATGCAATGCCTTGACTGGCCTGGATCTTAGTGGCTGAGCAGCACGGATTGCAGGCTCACCTGCTCAACCTGGACCGGTTGCCTCAGCCAATTGGACACCACCGTCGCAAAGTGGGTTGTCTGCCCCGTGCAGCAAAACTGTATGGAGCCCCTGGACTGGCGGGCCGCCAGACCCGTGGTCTGCACCATCTGTTGCAGTGCCGTCACCGCTGGCAATGCGGGATCCAGGAGGGGCGCGGGCCAGGGCAACAGGCGCTGAATCAGGGAACGGATGATGGGGTAATGGGTACACCCCAGGATCAAGGCCTGAATCGGCTGGGGGTTGCGGAGGACGGGGGTCAGATAGCCGGTGACCAGTTGCTCCAACCGGGCCGAATCCCGCTCTCCCGCTTCAATGGCGGGCACAAGCCCCGGGCAGGCAATTTCCTGCACCCGCACCGTGGGGAAGTAACGGCGGATGGCGCAGCCATAGGCCCCGCTGTATACCGTAGCTGCCGTGGCCAGCACCACCACGTGATCGCCGGGATTCAGGTTCAAGCTGGCGGCCAGGGCGTCAATCAGGCTCACCACGGGCGCCTTCACCTGGGCGCGGATCACGTCAGCGGCCAGGGCGTTCATGGTGTTGCAGGCCATGACCATGGCCTTCACCCGGCGCGCCCGTAGCCAGTGGGCCGCCTCTTCGGCGATGGCGCGAATCTCGCTGGGGGAACGTTCCCCGTAGGGCAACCGGGCGGAATCCGCCAGATAGAGCAGGGGTTCGCCAGGGAGAAGGCGCCGCAGTTGATGGAGCACCGTCAAGCCCCCTAGTCCGCTATCGAACAAGCCGATGGGGAGATCTTCCCGAGGATGGATCCAGGACATGGACATGGATCCGGATCAGGGGTGGAGAGGAAAGAGGGAGGGCTTGCGGTGACACAGACTGGGCATCTGGCGCTGCACCTGCTCCAGACGATCCGCGCCTATCTCCGCCATGGCCACACCGGGGCGAGCGCCTGCATCCGCCAGCACCGTTCCCCAGGGGTCTACCACCATGGCGTGTCCATGGCTCTGGCGGCGATGGTAATGAACCCCGGTCTGGGCAGGGGCAAAGACATAGCACGTGTTTTCAATGGCCCGGGCCCGCAGCAGCACTTCCCAATGGTCCTTCCCCGTAAAGGCGGTGAAGGCGGCAGGAATCAACAACACCTGGGCGCCGCGGCTGGCCAGAAAACGGTAGAGCTCCGGGAAGCGCACATCATAGCAAATGGAAATCCCCAGAGAGCCCAGTCCGGGAACGTGTACCACCGGCGGACCGGTTTCCCCGGAACGCACGGTGGCGGACTCCTGGTACGTGTTCCCGTCGGGCAGGTTCACGTCGAAGAGGTGGATCTTGTCGTAGCGGGCCAGCAACTGCCCGTCCCGGCCCACCAGTTCAGCCCGGTTGTAGACCGCCCCGCTCTCGGCCGGCGCGGGAAAACCACCCCCCAGCAGGGTCACCTGGTAGCGGTGGGCCATGGTGACCAGAAACCGACTGCACCGCTCCGCCAGCATGGGCGCCAGGGCCAGCTTCTGCTGGTCGTCCCCCAGGAAAGCGAAGTTTTCCGGCAGGCCCACAAGGGCTGCGCCTTGGCGGGCCGCCAAGTCGATCTGCTCTTCTGCTACCTGCAGATTGGCGTCGGGATCAGGGGTGCTGGTAAGCTGAAGCGCTGCGGCAAGGTAGCTGGACAGAACCGGGCGGCGGCTGGCTGCAGTTTAATCACCAATCGGGAACAGTGGCCGGTGAGGGCGGCTGGGACGCCAGGGGCTGGTCGTCCTGAACGAGGGAAGGGGTCACCAGGATGATGAGTTCCGTCTTGTCTCGCATCGTGCTGGAGCCGCGGAACAGTTTCCCCAGCAGGGGCAGATCACCGAGAAGGGGCAGCTTGGTCACCTGCTGCCGGTCCGAATCCTGAATCACCCCGCTGAGAATCAAGGTTTGCCCATCCCGAAGGCGCACGCTGCCGGAGGAGAGAGCCCGCTCGGTGATGTTGAAAATGGGTACGCCGTCCTGGATGCCAACAGGGGCAGGGACAGACACCTTGGGCCTCACCTTCAGGGAGATAAATCCGTTGTCGTCAATTTTGCTCACGTCCACCTTCAGACTTAATCCCGCCTGTTCCCGCTCCTGGCTGGTTTGGGTGACCCCTGACGGAGTGGTGGTGGTGGTGTTTCCGGTGATCACGCTGGTGGTGGTGTTGATGCTGGCGGATTCCCCCTCCTGAACCAGCAGCGTGGGTTCCGCCAGAACGTTCACGTCGGACGAGACAATGGCGGCTTCAAGTTGGGCGTAGAAGGAGTCACTGGCATCACGGGGTCCCAACTTGATGGAAGAGCTGCCTCCCGCAAGGAAAGTATTGCCAATCCGTGCGGAGAAACTGTGATCAAAGGTTTCGCTTTGATTGAGGTCCACGTTCATGATTCGCACCTTCACGGCCACCTGTCGTTTGCGCCGGTCCATCTGCCGCAGATAGTTCTGGGCAATGTCCACCAGGGCGGCCGGCCCCACAAGGGTGACGGTGTTGAGCCGCTCGTCGGTGGCGCCCCGCAACCCCCGCAGCGGCCCCTGCTGGCCGCCAAACTCGGACACCGCCGCGGTGACCGTGGTGCTGGCCACTTGGCTCTGATGACCGGCATCCGCCACCGTAGAGGCGTCTGGGTCCGTGCCGAAGGATTCGGTGGCGGTGGTGGTGACGGAGTGGGTCACGGTCATGGTGGCGCCCAGATTGGCCAGAAACCCCGCAGCCCCGGCGGCATCCACCTGGTTGAGACGGATTACCCTGGACACCTTGGCGCGAAGGTTGCGGTCCAGCAGCCCGGCGCCCACCACCAACGTTCGCCCCTCCAGATAGCCTTCCAGGCCGGAACTGAGCAGCACGAAATGAACCGCCTTCTCCAGGGATTCATCCCGGAAGTCCACGGTGACCCGTGGCTCCAGGGGAGGCTCCCGGTGATCCTCCAGGAAGGTGAAGTTATAGCCGGTGCCGTGCAGAAGGCCCATGAGCACGTCTTGGGCCCGGGCATCCCTGGCGGTCAGGGTGACGGATTGGGAGCCGGGGAGCGGGATGAACGCAGGGCCGGGCAAGGGGACGTGATCCACGGCCATGGCCCCCAGAGGTGGCGCCGCCGCCTGGTCGCCCAGGGCCGTGCCCGGGAACTGCACCATCAGCCGGTCCCCCGTGTTGATCAGTCTTGGCGTTGGCAGAACCTGCCCTGAAGCCGCCTCCACGGTCAGTTGCCCCACCCCCTCCTGCTGTGGATCCGCAACCAGATGTACCCGGGTCATGGGGGCCTGGTCCACGTGAAGCCGCTGGGTCCGGATAGCCTGCTCCAGACCCGTCAAGGTGATGCGCCAGGAGCCGCCGCCATCCACGGACCGGACCCGACTACGCACCTGGGGACCGATCCCCTTGACCACAAGGGTGGCCGCCCCCGGGCCGCCCCGCACCTGAAGAGACGGTCCCCCGCCGGCCCCTGCCTCCTCGGCGGCGGCGGCGGCAACCGTACACGCCAAGGCCACAGCACAGAAGGAGCGGATGCCTGCCAGAGTGTTTGCCGGAATGTTCAAGGGCCAGCCCCGTCTGAGGCCAGGCTATGGCTGGCGATCAATGACGCCGGAATGGCGGGTCAACCTTCTGTTCTGACCGCAAACCCTGCTCAGGACGCCATAACCTGGGAAGACTGCCCCGGCCCAAGAGCTCCCACACGTGCTTCAGGCTCTCCCCAGGGCCTCACCACTGGTCTGGGTACAGAACTGTTGCAGACCGGAGGTAACCATGGCCGCCGTTGCAGGGGTTGATTGTTCCTCGGCGCCAGGAGACCCCTGGAAAATCACCCGTGCAGACAAGCTGAATACATTTAATAGGTAGATTGAACTTTTACGGGAAGGTTGATTAAATTTCCGCACCAGAGAGTCCATATCAATTCTACCGACAGAATCAGGCAGATGGTGATTCAACATATCCGCCAACTTGAGAAGGGCTTCTTCAAAAGCCTCGGGATCCAGAATTCTAAACAACCTGGAGAAAGCATCATGGCTGGGAATACCGTGCTTCAACTTGAGAAAGGTGCGCAGAAAATCTTTATGGGTCTTGCTGAAATTTTCCATATCCACACATGTTTCATTCCCACAAAGTACTGCGATGACAGACAAAGTGAGTATTTCAGCAAAGTCGTGCCTGGTGGCATTGCTCTTGCGAGGGTCTTCCAG
>NZ_JENA01000049.1 GCF_000586015.1 Candidatus Synechococcus spongiarum SH4
GCATCTGTTGGCGGGGAGAAGGAGAAGGCGGAACCCTCCACCATCTGCTGGACGGTGACGCTCTCAAAGCCCAACACCTTGGAGAGCACCCCTTCGTTCTCCACCAACATCGGCTCACTGGTGAGGTCTTCCCCCGCCACCATCACCGTCAGCCCTTCCTGGGGACTGACGGTGAAGCGGGCTTGCAGGGCATCCACCACCTGCTGGGCCACCGTGCGGCCAAAACGCACCAGCCATGCGCCCGGCAGCGGGTCGTTGTTGATGATGGCGCCCACCCCCACCCCATCGGCAATCCTCACCTTCCGGGGGTTGGACAGCACCAACTCGAAGGTCTCTCGCCCCTCGTCATGGAGGTCGTTGATGATGGTGATCGGCACCTGCTTGCTGCTCTGGCCAGGCTGGAAGATGAGCTGGCCGCTCGCCCTCTCGTAATCCCTCCCCTCCTGGGCCGACACCGGGGTGGATTCCCGGGTGCGGTAGGACACCAATACCACTTCCTGTACGGGAGCGCTCAGGTGGACGCTGAAGCGCAGCAGACCCGCATCCTCGTTCACCGTTGCGTCCGCCACCCAGAGCGCTGCATCATCCCCATCCACGATGGTCACCGTCAACGGATCTCCCACCGGCATGATGCCCCCCGCCACGTTGCTGCTTGGCGCACGCTTGCCCGTCCCGAAGGCGATGGCGACGGGCCGGTCCGCCTTGTCGCTATCGGGACGACCGATCAGGGTCAACGTAGCCTTCTGTCCTCCTTCGCTGAACTTCACCGCCCCTTTCTTGCCGTTCCCCGGTGGTATATGCTCCACACCCGCACCGTTGACCTTCTTGGGGAAGCGGATGTTCCAGTGATCGCCTACCGCCCCACCGGTGACGGTGTACGGCACGGTCGCGGTCTCGCCGGCTGCCAACGGCCGGCTCAGGGCAATGGTGAACCGCGTCCTCCTGTTGGCCCCTCTGCCATCACTGATCGTAGTCTGCTCGGCCGACAGGGAGACCAGCAACTCCACCGAATCCACGATGGTCACCGTCAGTGGATCACCGAGGGGCGTGATGCCCCCCGCCACGTTGGTGCTTGGCGCGCGCTTGCCCGTCCCGAAGGCGATGGCGATGGGCCGGTCCGCCTTGTCGCTATCGGGACGACCGATCAGGGTCAACGTGGCCTTCTGTCCTCCTTCGCTGAACTTCACCGCCCCTTTCTTGCCGTTCCCCGGTATATGCTCCACCCCCGCACCGTTGGCCTTCTTGGGGAAGCGGATGTTCCAGTGATCGCCTACCGTCCCACCGGTGACGGTGTACGGCACGGTCGCGGTCTCGCCGGCTGCCAACGGCCGGCTCAGGGCAATGGTGAGCCTTGTCTTCCCGTTGGCCTCGTCTATGGTCTCCTGCTCCGCCGATAGGGACGCCGTGAGCTGTTGGGATACAAGAGTTGGCTGCTCACAATGGGGCAGATCTCCTACAAATTTGTAACGTAGATTGGAGAGTCCATCGAATATATCCTCCGGTAAGCAGGTCAGTTTATTATTGTTCAGCATGATACTTGTAAGATTCGAGAGTCCATCAAAGATATCCTTTGGTAGACTGGTTAGTTTATTATCTTGCAGATAGAGATCTTTAAGATTCGAGAGTCCATCGAAGACATCTTCTGGTAGACTTTTAAGCTGGTTGACTCCTAGACCCAGTTCTTTCAGATTGGAGAGTCCATCGAAGACATCCTCCGGCAAGCTGCTTAGTTGACTGCCATGCAGAGACAGGTATTCCAGATTGGAGAGTCCATCGAAGATATTCTCCGGTAAGCTGGTGAGGCTATTTCGATATCCATTATTGTACAGGCTAAGACCTACTAGATTGGAGAGTCCATCGAACACATCCTCGGGTAAGCTGATGAGGCTATTATTCGACATAGAGAGATGTTTCAGCTTCGAGAGCCCACTGAAGGCATCTGCCGATATGCTTGTCAGGGGATTGCGACTCGCCCAATACGAGCTACCACCCTTACCTGTTGGGATAAACGTCCCATTAGAGTATGGTCCCAGATAGAGTTGTTCCAGACTGGACAGCCCGGAAAAGACATTGTCCGGCAGGGTGGTGAGGGCATTGTCCTCGAGATGGAGGATGCGTACCTTGGAGAGCCCATTGAAGTCACCGACTTTTAACGACTTGATCCCTCTACCTGAAAGATCACACACTGTCCCTGCATCGTTCAATGCATCCAGCCGTTCACAGAGGTTCTGGGTTTGCGGATAAACCGAATCCACGATGGTCACCGTCAGCGGATCACCGAGGGGCGTGATGCCCCCCGCCACGTTGGTGCTCGGCGTGCGCTTGCCCGTCCCGAAGGCGATGGCGATGGGCCGGTCCGCCTTGTCGCTATCGGGACGACCGATCAGGGTCAACGTGGCCTTCTGTCCTCCTTCGCTGAACTTCACCGCCCCTTTCTTGCCGTTCCCCGGTGGTATATGCTCCACACCCACACCGTTGGCCTTCTTGGGGAAGCGGATGTTCCAGTGATCGCCTACCGTCCCACCGGTGACGGTGTACGGCACGGTCGCGGTCTCGCCGGCTGCCAACACCCGACTCAGGGTAATAGTGAACCTTGTCTTCCCGTTGGCCTCGTCTATGGTCTCCTGCTCCGCCGATAGGGACACCGTGAGCTGTTGGGGTACAGCCGCCTTCTTGTCGTACAGGGTGGTCGCGTCATCATCCACCACCTGGACGACGACATCGGCAATGTCGATCCCGTCGTAGTTGTCATCATCCGAGACGGCGGTATGGCTGATCCTGACGCTGCGATGGCTCAGCGCCACAATCCCGCTGTCGTTCTGCTCCTCGTTTTCGTTTTCCACGTTGTCGTCCACCCCGGTGACCGTCACCGTCTGGACCGTCGACCAGTTCCCCGGCGTGAAGCGGAGGGTAGCCGCGCCGCCCGCCGCGCCGCCCGGACCATGCACCTGCGCTGCTGTCGGTGTGGCAGAAGCGACCCTGATACTTACGTCCGCGCTGGGCTTGCTGGCCAGCGCCACCGTGTAGCTATCGGTGCGGCCCGCCCCAGCCGCCTCCGTCACCGTTGTGGTCCCCTCGCTCTCTCTTATCGTCACCCCGGCCCTGTCATCGTCCTTGATCGTCAACGTGTACGTCGTCGTCGCGCCCAGATCATAGTCCGCGCCATTCATCAATGTCAGGATGATGGTCTCGCTTGACTCCTGGATCTCGTCATCCGTAATCACCACAGGGATATCGACGCTGCTTTTACCGGCCGCCACCGTCACTGATCCCGATAACGCTGTGTAGTCCGTCCCAGCCGTCGCCGTGCCGCCCATCGTATAATTAAGATTGATATTGGAGGTGGGTGTCGGGGTCAGCTTCACCGTCACGCCATGTGTTCCTGCATCCTCGCTCACGCTCTCACTCCCTGAAAAAGATACCACCGGCGGAGTATCCTTTGGCAAAGATAGAGTTGGCTGCTCACAATGGGGCAGATCTCCTACAAATGCGTAACGTAGATTCGAGAGTCCATCGAAGATATCCTTCGGTAAGCAGGTCAGTTTATTATTGTTCAGCATGATACTTGTAAGATTCGAGAGTCCATCAAAGATATCCTTTGGTAGATTGGTTAGTTTATTATCTTGCAGATAGAGATTTTTAAGATTCGAGAGTCCATCGAAGACATCTTCTGGTAGACTTTTAAGATGGTTAACTCCTAGACCCAGTTCTTTCAGATTGGAGAGTCCATCGAAGACATCCTCCGGCAAGCTGCTTAGTTGACTGCCATGCAGAGACAGGTGTTCCAGATTGGAGAGTCCATCGAAGATATTCTCCGGTAAGCTGGTGAGGCTATTTCGATATCCATTATTGTACAGGCTAAGACCTACTAGATTGGAGAGTCCATCGAACACATCCTCGGGTAAGCTGATGAGGCTATTATTCGACATAGAGAGATGTTTCAGCTTCGAGAGCCCACTGAAGGCATCTGCCGATATGCTTGTCAGGGGATTACCACTCGTCCAATACGATGTACCACCTTTGCCTGTTGGGATATTAGGGGACTGGTCTGTACGCCACGGAAAGAATGGTCCCAGATAGAGTTGTTCCAGACTGGACAGCCCGGAAAAGACATTGTCCGGCAGGGTGGTGAGGGCATTGTCCTCGAGATGGAGGATGCGTACCTTGGAGAGCCCATTGAAGTCACCGACTTTTAACGACTTGATCCCTTTACCTGAAAGATCACACACTGTCCCTGCATCGTTCAATGCATCCAGCCGTTCACAGAGGTTCTGGGTTTGCGAATAAGCGGCGGGGGAGAAGGCGAGGAGAACAGCCAGGGGCCCGCTGGTCCCGGCCAGGGCCAAAGTCCAGGTTTTCCTCTTGCTTTTGCTGGCTGTTTCTGCTTTCCGCTGGGAAAGAGGGGGAGAGTCCATGGCGGGTTTCCTGGGTAAGAGATGGTCGTGACTGAGTCACTAATCGAAGAGAACAATCCCGGGCGCAACTACACGGGTTCAGGTGGGACGGCAGCGGCTGGAATCTCAACTAAGGCTGATCCAAGCGTAGGGCCAGCAATGGAAACCACCTAATCCTTAACATTTGGTAACGTATCTTCGTGCTGCACGCCGTCGCTGGCCGCTGGAGAAGGGCAGGCGCCCCCGCATCCCCCCAGGCGCAACCGTAAGCAGCCGGTTCCCTCCAGCAAGAAACCACCCCAAAACCCGGGGGCGGCCCACAGTCAGTGAACGGCCCATGGCGCCGCCACAGGGCGTCACAACGCTTGTTGCTACAGGTCCATGGGCTTCAACTGGCATCTTCGGGGGATCTCTGCCATTGTGAAGCCACTTGTTCCCTCCCCAATCCCGGTGATGGCTCGCTCCCTTCGTTTGCTGGCCGCAATTCCTCTGCTGAGTTTGCTGGCGGCGCCTGCATTGGCCAGTGGGCGCTATCGGGTGCAGCCCCGGGACAGCTTCCACAGCGTTGCCCGTAAGTGCCAGGTGGACGTCTATGAACTCATAGGTCTGAACCCCCGCCCGGACAACGTCCTCACACTGAAACTGGGGGAGGATCTGGTTCTGCCTGCCAATGCCCGGTGTGGCGGCGGCGCCGGTTCCGCCGGTTCGGCCGCCACCGCTTCAACAACGTACCAAGTGCAGCCCCGGGACAGCTTCTATGGCGTTGCCCGCAAGTGCCGGGTGGAGGTCCATGAACTCATGCGGCTGAACCCCCGCCCGGACAACACTCTCAAACTGGGGGAACAGTTGCGTCTACCGGGCAACGCCCAATGCGGGAACAGCAGAGACCTTGCCGGTGCGGACGTCAGGCAGGCGTCCTACCAGGTGCAGCCCCGGGACGGCTTCTATAGCATTGCCCGCAAATGCCAGGTGGATGCCGAGGAACTAATGCGCCTCAATGCCGCCAGCGGAACCACCCTGCGACCCGGCCAGCAGTTGACCCTGCCCGCCAATGCCCGCTGCTCCGCCGCCGCCACGGTGGCCAGGACCGGCACAACCACGACCCAGGATCGGACAACTGCCGGGGCCGGGGTAACCATTTCCTATGAGGTGCAACCCCGGGAAGGTTTCTACAGCATTTCCCAGAAATGCCAGGTGGACACTGCAGAACTGATCAGCCTCAACCCGGATGTCCCCACCGTCCTGCGCGCCGGTCTGCAGTTGCAATTGCCCGGCCATGCCCGCTGCCCGGAGGAATCCACCGCAGTGGCCAGCGCCAGCCCATCCCAAGGCGCCGGCGGCGCCAACAGCGCTACAGGGACAAAAAGCTATTACGAGGTGCAGCCCCGGGACGGCTTCTATAGCATTGCCCGCAAGTGCCGGGTCAATCCCCAGGCGCTCATGGCCCTGAATCCCCGCCCTGGCGACACCCTCCACGTGGGAGAGCAGTTGGAACTGCCCGGCGGCGCCCAATGCGAGCAGGTGGTGGCCGTAAATCCCGACGCTGCAGAACCCAACAGCCGGGGCGGGAGGACCGTGGGTTCCGGTTGGCGCACCTACGGATCCCTCCAGGTCGATTGGCAGGGTTGGCAGATGATTGAAGGCCATTGGGTTACAAACGCAAACAGTCCGAACAACTCCGGTCAACCCCTTCATCTGGCCGTCAACTGCAAGCACGAGTACATCAACCAAACCAGCAGTGATGGCCAGTGGTCCGCATGGAGGGAACCGGATTCCGGTTTCGAGGAGCAACTCATGAACGACCTTTGCCAGGAGAAGCAAAACCAGGGTTAGATGCAACGGCCCCAATCAAGGAGATACTGAACAACACCGGCGCCGCCCCTAGGACCGAACCAGCCAATAGGCAGTGTCCACGGGTTTGTTGATGGCGCTCACCTGGGGCGGCGTCTGCTGACCAGGGGCGGTGAGGGTGATGAGCAGGGCTTCGCTCCGGGGCTCCTCGTCCCGGGTCTCCGGGGTGTGCTCCAGCACGGTCAGAAGACGGTGGGTGACAGGGTCGTAGTGGAGGGCGGGCGTGGCGCTCAGACCGTGGTCCGTCAAGGCAAGCCCGGTCACCACGCCATGGCCTGGCTGCACTTCCACCAGGAGAACGTCCTGATGGGGTTGGCCGTCCTTCAGGACGCCATCAACGGTGAGCAGCCAGATGCGCTCTGCGGTTGCGTCACAGGCGACGGCGAGAATAGCTGCCTCCCCTTCCCACACCACCTCCGGCGCCAGGCCGGGACGCAAGAGTTCGATGGTTTTGACGTAATCGGGCTGGTGTTCCAGCACCACAGCCCGCTGCCCGCCGCCACAGAAGGTTTTCAGATCCCGGTTGCCGGGCAGGAGTTGGCGCTGGGGCGGCAGGGGCGGCAAGCCCACCACCACCAGCCCGTTCTCGTCGGGGAAGACGATCCCGTCCCCGCCGGGCAGCAACTCCACCGGTCCCCCCGGCTGTTGCTCCAGGGGCGCCATCTGTCTCCAAGGGGGATCCTGTGGCCACAGCCACCGTGGACGCCTGTTCCGGCCCGGTTGGAAGAGCCGCAAAAACGGCGGGTGGTCAGCGGGCTGCTCCAGGGCGGCCCTGTCCACCCCCTGGAGCAACAGCAGGCCGGTGTTGCTGCTGCTGAAGTGGCTATAGAGGGTTGGGGGACCCGGCAGGGGCCAGGGTGGCGCCGCCTGCCGCCCTTCTCCGGACTGGCGTTGCCCCACCACACCGGACGGCTCCACCGCTACAAACCAGTTCTTCCGGCTGAGGGGCTCCACCGCCGCGGCATAGACAACCCCCCGCCCGTCCCGCAGGGGCAGCACGTTGCTGATGCTGTTCTCCCATGGGGTGACGGGCTGCCACGGGCCATCGGGCCGGCCCAGTTCCAGGCGTTGGCCCTGGGGACCGGACACCAGCGCCAGCAGCAAGGGGCGGGGCTCCCATCGGAGATGGACCCGGCGGAGGGGCTGGCCCTGCCGGTCCTGGCCACCCATCCTCACCAGGAGGGGGCCACTGGCGCGATAGGGCCGGGTCAGCCGCAGGTGGACTGTGGCCCCATCCGCTGTGGCGTTGAAGGGCGCGTCAGGGGCAAGCTGGATGGACGGGGCCAGGGAGGCCGGATCCACGGGCCGGCTGTACCGTAGTTCCAGGGCCGCTGCCCCATCCGGGGCGGGCCGCACCGCCAGCAAACGGCCAGGGCGCTGCCGGAGACCATACTGTTGGAGCAGCGCCAGGAGGAGGCCGGCAAACAGCAGCCGCCTGGCGGGGCCATGGAACCAGCCGGTGGCTTCCCGGGACCGGTTCAAGCTTGCTGAGCGGTAAGCAGGGCGTCCAGTATCCGATCCGTCTTCTCACCAAGGGCTGACGGGAGGGATGGCAACAAAGCGAACGGACGGCTTGCTTGAGTCTACCCTCGAAGGATCAGGATTGATGGAGTCCCCCACCCCATGCCCGCTCCCATGCCCGTCACTGATCCAGGCTCCCCCCCCGCCCCTGCCTCCACAATCCCTGTTCTTGTTGTTGGCGCGCTGGGGCGCATGGGATCCCACGTGGTTCGGGCTGTCGCGGCGGCGGCGGATCTCAGCCTGGCGGCCGCCATTGATACAGCGGCGGAAGCCCAAGGGGAGGACGTTGGCTCCCTCTGGGCCTGGGGGCGCTGGACGTGGTGGTGAGCCGGGATCTGGAGGGGTGCCTCTGCCTGATCAGCCAGCAGCATCGCGGCGCCGTGATGGTGGATTTTACCCATCCCGCCGTGGTGTATGACCACACCCGGGCGGCCATTGCCTATGGGGTTCACCCGGTCATCGGCACCACCGGCCTCTCCCCCGAACAACTGGAAGACCTGGCTGATTTCAGTCGCAAGGCGTCCGTTGGCGCTGCAGTGATTCCCAACTTTTCCGTGGGCATGGTGCTGTTGCAGCAGGCCGCCGTCGCGGCAGCCCGTTTCTACGACCATGCGGAGTTGATCGAGTTGCACCACAACGGCAAGGCGGACGCCCCCAGTGGCACCTGCATCAAGACGGCGGAGTTGCTGGAAGCCGTGGGCAAGACCTACAACCCGGCCTCCATGGAGGAGAAGGAAAGCCTTGGGGGGAGTCGCGGCGGGCGGCGCCCCAGCGGTCTGCGGCTCCACGCCCTGCGGCTCCCCGGGCTGGTGGCCCATCAGGAGGTGATGTTTGGCGGCCCCGGGGAGACCTACACCCTGCGTCACGACACCATTGACCGCAGCGCCTACATGCCGGGCGTGCTGAGAACCATTCGCCATGTGGGCTCCCTGGAGGGACTGATCTACGGGCTGGAACATCTCCTCGCGGCGCCATGCTGATTCCGCTGAGCGGAGCGGAGCGGGATCGGTTGATCCCCAAGGTGGCCACCGGCCCCCAGTTCACCGCTTGCTGGGGCGGCCCTCAGGTGTTGCTCCAGCGGGTGATGATCTCGGTGGTTGGGGGTGTGGTCAGCTTGCTCCTCAGCCAGGCTTTCCTCGGTTTTGCCAGCCCCGGCGGGGCGTTCTGGCTGGTCGCCGGCATTGTCTTCGGCTTCACCTGGTTGTGGGGGCCGGTGGCCGTGGCCGCCCAGCGCAACGGTCGCCTGCGCCGGTTTCCCCACACGGCCCTGGTGATCGCCCAGGTGGGGGACCTGTTCACGGAAGAGCGGGTGGCGGAGCGCCGCGAGGACGTCAATGCCACAGGACGGCTGGAACTGGTGGAGAGCAAGCGCCGCTGGCTCAATCTGGAACTTGCCGATGAGGACGGGTTCCTGGGCATTCTGGCGTTTCCCCTGGAGCAGAAGCACCAGGGCATTCG
>NZ_JENA01000050.1 GCF_000586015.1 Candidatus Synechococcus spongiarum SH4
GGGGTTTCTACAAGGTGACGGATGGCCCGTTGCTGGCCTTCGCGGAACTGGGCATCCGGTCGTCCGGTGCCCTCACGCAGCAAGGCCAGAGCACGTTGGGCTTGGTACTTCATGAACTGATCGTGACTTGTGCAGGAAAATGCCGAACCGAAAGGATTGGAATAATCCAACTTTGTGGATGGCATCGGCTAATAAGCAGTCAACTCAAATGGTCGCTCTGCCATTCCCGCAGCCTTTGCAAGGATTCCATCTGGTGCAGCTTCAGCTTTATTTGTTGATCCTGGTGCTCCAACTGGTCCAGGGCAGGATTCTCCATCTCTTCCTTCCCAGCCTGACGCCGTAGGTCCTGATACTCTACCCATTTCTGTCGCAGCTTTTGTAGTTCACCATCCCATGTCTGCCATAGCTCTCGTAGTTCATCTAACTCCAACTCTTGTACCGGCCGCCGTCGTCCATCGAACTGCAGTTCTTGTGATTCAAGCAACTCCTCTCTCTTTTCCTGCCAAAGCTTGTATAGTTGCTCAAAATTCTCCATCTCTTCCTGTTTGCCTTTTTTCACTAAATTACACTGTAATCTATACAACTCCTCCAGTTTTATCTCGATTATGAGAAATCCAGACGGGAACTGATCTCTCAATTCAAGCTTCTGCAAAATCTTTTTCGCCACCTCAGACTGCTTCTCTTGTGCCGCCGACTGCTGATTCTCCTGCTGCTCCAATTGATCTTGCTGCCACTTCAGGTGAGCCAACTCCTGGACTGAACTTTTCCACTTCTCCAGCTTTTCCTGTTCCACCGAATTATCCACCTCATATCGGAGACGATAATCCACCTCATACCGGAGCCTGGCCCACTGCACGAACTGATCTTCCTGCCCAGTATTCACATCATTGAACAGGCTCTCAAGCTGCTGCTCTTTCTCAAGCAGATCCAGGAACTCCAGCAACTCGTACCCTTCATCCAATAGCTGTTTTACTTGCTGCTGCACCTGCCCCAGAATCAATTTCTCGACTCGATCCATTTTCAGAAGCCTCTCTACAGAGTAATGGCATTTTACAACATTAAGCCCCTATTGATTCCCTTGCCCACCACCCCCTGAGGTCGGTCAACACCAGCAGGCAGCTGGTGGGTTCGGTAGACTTCACGGCAGCATCAGCCGCGGATTGATGCCCGGATCCGGCGCTGGCATTCCCATGCAACAGCAGGACTTCACCACACTCCGTGCCGTCTGTCATGAACTGGACCAGCAGGTGGCGCCCAGTCGTTTTGTCAAGGCTCAGCAGAGTGATGGCGCCACCATCCATATGGGTCTGCGCACCGTCAGCATCCACCTGTGGCTGGAGTTGAGCTGGTCCGCGGCGGCGCCCCGCTTCCATCCCTGCCCACCCCCGCCCCGCCAGGGCGCCGGCAGCACCCTGGCCCAACAATTCCACCACGGTCTGCGGGGACTGGCGCTGACGGCCCTGCGGCAGCCTCCTTGGGAGCGCATTGTGCAACTGGAGTTCGGCAAGCGACCGGGGGCCGTGGTGGAGCGCCGGGTGGTGTTGGAGTTGATGGGTCGTCACAGCAACCTGTTTCTCCTGGATGCCACAGACCGGATCATGGCCATGGGGCGGCAGGTGAAGCCCCGGCAGTCCCGTGTTCGCCCCCTGGGCTGTGGTGACCGCTACGCTGCACCACCCCCTGCGCCCGGCCGCTTGCCGAATGGAGAAGAATCCTGCGCCAGTTGGCGGACACACCTGCAACTGGCGCCCCTCCCTGTGGCCCAAGCCCTCTGGCGACGCTATGGCGGCATCAGTCCCGGCTTGGCCCGCCAACTTTGTGGCGAGGCCGGGGTGGACGCCACAATCTGCGTCACCACCCTGACCGGGGACCAGTGGCAGGCCCTTTATCGGCAATGGCAACTCTGGCTGGCTGCCCTGGAAAGCCGACAGTTCCGGTTTCAGTTGGAGGGGGATCAGGGTTATCGGGTGTGGCCGGCGCCACCGGTGGGCCAGGGCGGCTCCAGGTCCACGGATGGACCGGATCAGAGTGTGGGTCTTGCCCTGGCGGCATTCCATGGTCGCCATCTCCGCCATGCCCGGTTGCAGCAGGACCACCAGCGTCTGGCGCAGGTTTTGTGCAAGGCTATGGCGGGAGAACAGCGGCTGCTGGGGGATGTTCAACAACGGTTGGCCGCTGTGGCGGACCACACCGCCCTGCAGCGCCTGGCGGATCGGTTGATGTGCTGCCCGGATCTCCAGCACAGCGGGTTGACCACCCTGTTGGCGGCGGACCCCATGGGGGGACCTCAGGAGCCCATTCCCCTGGATCCGGAAAAAACCATCCTGGCCAATGCGCAGCAGCTTTACCGGAAAGCCCGCAAGCTGCGCCGGTCCCGCCAGGCGCTGGAACCACGGCTGGCCCGGCATCGCCAGCGCTTGGCGCGGCTGGAATCAACCCATGACCAGTTCCTGCTCCACTGGAGCGTCGCCCCTCCCCACCAGCAGCAGGTCCTCCTGGAGGAGCTGGAGGATGAACTGCGTGAATTGGGATTGCCCCCCTCCTCCGTTGCCGTTTCTCCAGTGGGAACAACCGTTTCCCAGCCCCTCCGGTTGCGCAGCCCCGGGGGTCTGCGGCTACTGGTGGGGCGCAACAACCGACAGAACGACCGCATCAGCATCCAGGAGGCGCGCCGTGGCGACCTCTGGTTTCATGCGCAGGAGATGCCCGGCAGTCATGTGGTGCTCAAGGTGAGTGAAGCTGCCGGGGCGGACGAGAAGGACATGCAAGCCGCTGCGGACCTGGCGGCTTATTTCAGTCGGGGGCGGGGCAACAGCGCCGTTGCGGTGGTGAGCACCGAGACCCGCCATCTGCAACGGATTCCCGGTGCAGGACCAGGTGTCTTGCGCTTCCGGGAAAGCCGTGTGCTCTGGGGGCATCCGGACGGGGCGGCGCCCCTACTGCGGAGCAAGGATCCCTAGTCTCGGTGGTGATCACGACCGTATGGGCCTCTGTTGTCCACCCGGTCCCCTCTCAAGCCCCAGTCTGTGCCCCAATCCGAGTTCCCCGATGAGGTGGAAATGTCCCTGTTGGGCCACCTTGACGAGTTGCGCAACCGCCTGTTGCGGGGCTTGCTGGCCATTGCCGTCTGCGCCGGGTTGTGTCTGATGGGGGTGCGCCCGCTGGTGCGTCTTCTGGAGCAACCTGCCCAGGGAATTCGTTTTCTGCAGTTGGCCCCAGGGGAGTTCCTGTTTGTGTCCCTGAAGGTGGCGGGATATGGGGGCCTGGCGCTGAGTTTGCCCTATCTGGTCTATGAAGCGCTCCAATTCATCCTGCCCGGCTGAACCGGTCGGAACGCCGGCTGGTGGTGCCTGCCGTGGCTGCCTCTACGGTGCTGTTTCTGGTGGGCGTCACCTTTGCCTGGTGGACCCTGGCACCGGCGGCGCTCCGTTTTCTGGTGGCCTATGGCGCCGACGTGGTGGAGCCCCTCTGGTCCATTGAGCGCTACCTGGACTTTGTCCTGCTGCTGCTGCTGGCCACGGGCCTGGCTTTTCAGTTGCCTGTGCTGCAGGTGTTGCTGGGTGTGTTCGGTCTGGTGGACGCGGTCACCATGTTGCGGTCCTGGCGCTGGGTTGTGATGGGCTCAGCCCTGGCCGGCGCCGTGCTGACACCCTCCACGGATCCCATCACCATGGTGCTCCTCAGCAGCGCCATCACCCTTCTCTTTCTGCTGGGGGTGGGTCTGGTGGCCCTGGTGCGCTGGCGCCGGCCCCAGGCCGGTTGATCACCCTTGGCCGCCGGATCGTGACGGCTATCGCAACGGCAGGCTGAGGGCTTTGCCCAGGCGGGGCCGGTCGGTTGTGGTGCGCAGCCATGTGCGCACCGCCTCTCCCTTGTCCATCCCGTTGATGGTCTCCACTACGTCCGCCAGGCGGGCAAGATAGGTGGCTTCGTCCAGGGGGAAGGACATCTGCTCCAGGTAGCCCCACATGATGTGCAGGTAGATGCGCTGCTGCCTCTGAATCAAGTGGACGTCGTAGGATGCGCCCCAGCGTTGCTGCAGCAGAGCGCGGACTTCGGTAACGGTGAGTGGGCCGGCAGCCATGGCCAATGTTTTTTGCAAAACGCCACAGTCCTGTTGGGCTGCCGCCAATGACGCCAGCCCCGTCTTCATAATGCAGAGGCCAAGGTCTAAAATGCTACAGCCAGCGTGGATCCCCAACGTCCTGGGGCGCCAAAGACCATTCTCTCCCGCAGCAGATGACACAACTCCAGGCCAGTGACGTTCCCGGAATGGGGCGCCGCCAATTCATGAACCTGCTCATGTTTGGCTCCGCCACAGGCGTTGCCCTCGGCGCTCTTTACCCCGTCGTCAGCTACTTTATCCCCCCCAAGCCGGGGGGAAGCGGCGGTGGCGCCACCGCCAAGGATGCCCTGGGCAACGACGTGACCGCCAGTGGCTGGCTGGCCAGCCACCCGGAGGGGGACCGCAGCCTGGTGCAGGGCCTCAAGGGGGACCCCACCTATCTCCTGGTGCAAGGGGAAGCCGCCTTGGCCGGCTTTGGCGTCAATGCCGTGTGTACCCATCTGGGTTGCGTGGTTCCCTGGAATGCGGGCAAGAACCGCTTCATCTGCCCCTGCCACGGGTCCCAGTACGATGAAAACGGCAAGGTGGTGCGTGGCCCGGCGCCCCTCTCCCTGGCGTTGGCCCACGTGGAGGAGAACAACGACGTGGTCTTCCTCAAACCATGGACGGAAACCGACTTCCGCACCGGTGATTCCCCCTGGTGGGCCTGACGTTTCAAGAATCATCCGCCACCCACCGTGTACCCAACGTTCATGCATCCCCTACGCGCCCTGGTCGTCGGCCTCCTTCTGGTTTGCCTGACCCTCTTTGTTCAACCTGACGCCGCCCGGGCCTACCCCTTCTGGGCCCAGCAAGTGGCGCCGGAGACCCCGCGAGAAGCCACCGGCAAGCTGGTGTGCGCCAACTGCCACCTGGCCCAGAAACCCATTCAGGTGGAGGCGCCGCAGGCGGTCTTTCCGGATACGGTCTTCAAGGCAACGGTCAAGGTTCCCTACGAGAAGGGCGCTTTGGAACTGGCCGCTGACGGGAGTCAGGTTCCCCTGCAAGTCGGGGCGGTGTTGATGCTGCCGGAGGGCTTTCACCTGGCGCCCGAGGATCGCATCCCCGAGACCATGAAGGAGGAGATGGAGGGGATCTACTACAGCACCTACAACGACAGTTCGGACAACGTCATTCTTGTTGGTCCCTTGCTCGGCGACCAGCACCAGGAACTTGTCTTCCCTGTACTGTCCCCCAACCCGGCTGAAGACAGCGCCATCAATTTCGGCAAGTACGCCGTTCACGTGGGCGGTAATCGGGGACGGGGCCAGCTCTACCCCACCGGCGATAGAAGCAACAACGGGGTCTGGACAGCAGACGTGGCTGGGGAGGTCACCGGCATTGACGACAATGGGGACGGCAGCCATGTGGTCCATATCGCAACGGATGCCGAGACCGTGGTTGATGCCGCGATTCCAGCGGGTCTGGAGGTGATCGTTGCCCCTGGAGAAACCGTTGCCGCCGGCGCTGCCTTGACCGACGACCCCAACCAGGGGGGCTTCGGTCAACACGATACGGAGATCGTGTTGCAGAGCCCATGGCGTATTCTGGGGATGTTGGGCTTCTTCACCCTGGTGCTGGCCACGCAAATCTTCTTTGTGCTCAAGAAACGCCAGGTGGAGCGGGTGCAAGCTGCCGGACAGCTTTAAGACTCCGAGGAGGAGGACCGTTTATCCATGGGAATACCTGGTGGCGTGTTGGGCCTGGTTTTTCAATCGCCAGGTCCGATGATTCCCCATACGCCTCTGCGCTGGTACGGGGTGCTGATTGCCCTGGCTGTGGTCATTGGCCTCACCCTCTCCAGCCGATTGGCCCGCTGGCGTGGTCTTGACCCGTTGCTGATTTCGGATCTGCTGCCGGTGCTGGCCATTGCCGCCGTGGCGGCTGCCCGCATCTACTACGTGGCCTTTGAATGGGAGCGCTACCACGGCGCCTGGACACGGTTGTTCGGGGTGATTCCCATCCCCCGCGCCTTCGCCGTCTGGGAAGGGGGAATCGCCATCCATGGGGCCATGGCGGGGGGGCTTCTGGCGGTGTGGATATTTTCCCGCCTCCGCCAGCAGCCCTTCTGGGATCTTCTGGATGTGCTGGCGCCGTCCCTGGTCCTGGGGCAAGCCATTGGCCGCTGGGGCAACTTCTTCAACTCGGAAGCGTTTGGTCTGCCTGTGCCGGCAGATTTTCCCGTCAGCGTCAAGATTCCCCAGGCCCTGGTGGATCCCCAGGTGCTGGCCACTCAGCCCGAGGCCAGTCATTTCCATGCCACCTTTTTCTACGAGTCCCTCTGGAATCTGGCCGTCTTTGGTGTGCTGATGGCTGTGTTGTTGCGCTGCCGCCGCGGTCGATTCAGGCTGCCGGCGGGGGCGCTGACCTGTATCTATGCCGTTGCCTACGGCCTGGGACGCTTCTGGATTGAAGGGTTGCGCACCGATCCCCTCTGCCTGTTCTCCAGTCCCCCCTTCTGTGAAGGGGGCCTGCGCATTGCCCAGGTGATGAGCGGGGCCATGATTGTGGTGGGCAGTATGGGCCTGGCCTGGCTTTATGGCTTGCGTCGCCCCTTGCCAGGCTCGGAGCCCACGTCTTGAACGCCATACAACCACCAGGGTCTGTGGCCATCGTGGGGGCTGGGCCCGGCGCCCCCGACCTGCTCACCCTGCGGGCCCATCGGCGCATCCGGGAGGCCCAGGCCCTCATCTGGGCTGATTCTCTCGTCTCCCCCGCCATTGCCGCCCTGGCCCCTGCGGACTGCCCACGGATTTCCACCCGCAGCCTCACCCTGGAGGCGGTGATGGAGGTGGTGCTGGAGCGGGCCCGGGCCGGCCAGCGGGTGGTGCGTCTCCATGACGGCGATCCTTGCCTCTATGGCGCGCTCCATGAACAGATCTGCCGCCTGGCCGAGGCCGGCGTGGAGGTGGAGGTGGTGCCCGGAGTCAGTGCCTACCAGGCTACGGCAGCGGCCCTGGGCCAGGGGCTGACCATCCCCGGCATGGTGCAAACCGTTGTGTTGACCCGTGCTGCGGGCCGCACCGGTACGCCTGAACGGGAAGCGCTGCGACAGGCGGCGGCTCTGGGAGCCAGTCTCTGCCTGTATCTTTCGGCCCGCCATGTTGAGGTTGTTCAGGAGGAGCTACTGCTCCATTACCCCGCCGACACGCCTGTGGCCATTGCCTTCCGCATCAGTTGGCCTGACGAGCAGCTCCTGCTCACCACCCTTGACGCCATGGCCGCCACCACCACAGCACACAAGTTGATCCGCACCACCCTTTATCTGGTGAGCCCCGCCCTGGCTGCCGGCCCAGACTGTCGCTCACGACTGTATGCACCCGGCCATACCCATTTGTTTCGAGGGGGGATGGCCAAGGGGCGAAGCACGGTTGCAATGTCCCGCCAGGGCCAACAAAAGCAGGGGCAGCGGGTGGATATTGGGTAAGTGGGAGTCAGTTATGAGCCTCGCCCTGGCCCAACCCCAGCTTGAGGCTATTACCGCTGCCTGCCGCCGCCATCCGGTGGCGCACATGTACGCCTTCGGTTCCGTGGTGTGATCCGACTGCCGCCCCGGCGAGAGCGACATCGACCTGCTGGTGGAGTTTCACCCTTGCGAACCCGGAATGATTGGGTGGTCTTGGAGCCTCTGGTAAGGTTTCAAGACCTCATTCCTGGGCGAACTGACACGGTGGAATCTTTGATTGCTCACAAGTGGAATCCACTTACCAATTTACCACCGGATTGGAAGGATCTGTGCCGCGAAGACCTTGCAGCAGTCCGAAAACAGTGGAAGGATGACCGCGATCTCATTCGAGACGACACGAAGGTCCGGAAAATCCGTGAGAGGCTCGCACTTCAGTGGGCCATCGAGACAGGAATGATCGAGCGTCTCTACAGGGTCAACCGCGGCATCACGGTTCAGATTCTCGAAGCCGGGATGGAGGCACTGGGCAAGTTTCATGCACAAGGCGGCATTTCCCAATCAGCCCGAGCATTGATCACGGACCAGCGAGCAGCCATTGACATGGTGATGGATTTGGTGGGCGGTAATCGCGTCCTATCCAGCTTCTATGTCAAGGAACTTCATCATTGCCTTACCCTCAGCCAAGAGACATGCGAAGCTGAAGATCCCGACGGAAACCGCACATCCGTCCAACTCCTGAAGGGGCAGTGGAAGAAGCAACTCAACAACCCGACTCGGCCCGACGGATCGATTCACCAATACTGTCCCCCTGATTTTGTGCAGGACGAGATCGACAATCTGCTGAGGTTGCATCAGACGCACACCGACGTATGCCCCGAGGTGGAAGCGGCATGGCTCCACCACCGGTTCACACAGATTCACCCATTCCAGGACGGCAACGGCCGCGTTGCACGCGCCCTCACCTCCGCCATCTTCCTGAAGGCTGATTGCCTCGTGCTTGTGGTTCGTGATGAAGAGCACAGGGAACGCTATCTCGATGCCCTGGAGGCTGCCGACCGTGGCAACCTGAAACCGCTGGTGGATCTCTTTGCCGACATTCAGATTAGCGACCTGAATGAGGCGATTGACTCCGTGAGAGAGATCCGTGGCCCGGTGGTCAGTGTTGCAAAGAAGCTCGCGAAGCGAGCAAGCCTGCGCAGAGTTTCCTCACAGGAGCAATCCAATCAAGTCATAGAACGTCTGATTGGCATCGCAAAAACTCGCCTCGAAGAGGTGAAAGGTGAGCTTGAGCGTGCTTTCGGAAATATCGGAAACCAAGGCATTTCCTGCCTGGATGCTCGCGTTCAGACCGACAGGCCAGACACGCGAGACTGGTGGTCTTGGCAGATCATTAAAGCCGCAAAGACACAGAACTACTACGCCGACCTCAACCGGTCGCGGCGTTGGGTGTTGCTGTCCCTCAAAAGACCGGAACTTGAAGACAGGGTGGCCAGGCTCGTCGTCTCGCTGCATGCGGTGGGTCGGGCGGCAGATCTTCACGCAGCGGCCGCTTTCCTGACATGGCCGTTAGAAGGTGAAGATGAATCCGGTTCCAGGAACTGGC
>NZ_JENA01000051.1 GCF_000586015.1 Candidatus Synechococcus spongiarum SH4
CAGGCTGGGGCCGCCCGACGGTAGCCGCGCCTGGATTGACGCCCTGCACCATTGCGCCCACCGGGCCAGGGTAACGGATCTCAAGGGCGCCCAGCAACTGGTGAGCGACAACAACCTGGCCGACAGCGTCGATTTCCTCACCGCCCTGGAAGCGGTGCTGGAGGTGCTCCCCATCTCCGCCCGTTACGCCGGTTTTGACCCGGTGAAAGCCGCCAGGCCGGCCGCATCCGATTTTGAAGCCCTGGAAAACTTGCGCCGGCTCATGTTTGCCGAGCAGGTGGCCACCCCCAAACAACTGGAGTTGGCCATGGGGGACCAGCCCGTCGGTTGACGGCTCGGTTGGAGGCTTGCTTACGATAGTGCTCAGGACTGAGCCTCGCTGCAAGATTGAACAGTCGCAAGAACCTCCAGTCAGAATAAATCGGAATGAGTCCCGGTTCTTTCTAAAATTAATCGATTTTGTTTAATGACCCATATCAATACCCAATCTGGTTCAATATGGCATTCCCAACGACCTTTATATTTTCCTTGTAGTTTATGTTGTTTGTACTTCGGTTCTAGCCTTCTTCCCCAACGTAATGCCCTGATAACAAATTCTAGTTTATCAATATCTTTCCTTCTTTTTCTGCAACGCTCAAAATCATTGTCATACTTTTTGGTGACAACTATAACATACGGAACTGTCATAATCTATAATGGCTTAATAGCTTTATTTATTGCTAAAGTAGTGTT
This sequence comes from Candidatus Synechococcus spongiarum SH4, assembly GCF_000586015.1. Taxonomy (GTDB): domain Bacteria; phylum Cyanobacteriota; class Cyanobacteriia; order PCC-6307; family Cyanobiaceae; genus Synechococcus_B; species Synechococcus_B spongiarum_F. Next base: position 733 of record NZ_JENA01000051.1, read on the forward strand.
TTTCAAAATCTTCAAAACTATTATAGTAAATCAAATCTTCATCTCTATCAGTTTTTTCAAATACTTCTCTTGTTTCTGCATTTGGAGTCAAAGACGAAAAAACGTCTTCACTGCTGGAGACTTGTGTCCCTGGCGCCGTTGAGGAAGGGATTGGAGAAGTGGGAGTCATTTTTACTGCACCTGACAAGGCCCTAAGGATAGCTATCTATCCACCCTGACACCATAGACTCAAACTCGTCCACTCCTTATATGCCAGAAATCCAACTGGCGCCTGTCCCTTGACCAGCTTCTTCGTCACTGGGTTCTCGAACCACCTGGGAACCCTTGCACTCGGCTTCTAGCAGCTTTGTGGAACGGGAAAAGGCGGACTCGCGGGCCGGTGAAAACCAGCCCAGGCGCGAGGATGGAGACATCATGGTGGTGGGACAAGAACCCTTTCTGAAGGGTAGGGGTAGCAGTATGATCTCTCAAAGCAGTGGGAACGTTGGCAGTGATCCGGTTGGCTGAGGGGTGAATTGCCATGGCGGGGCTTGCTGATCATCCCTGGAAGCGACGTTTCAGCAGCTCCAGGGAGAGTTTGCTGGAGGGTTTCTACAGACCGGCGCTCATGGATGGGGTGCGCTATTGGCGCAGTACGGGCTATTTCACCAGCCGCGCCCTGCTCCAGGTGCTGGACGGGGTGGAACAGCTTGTGGCCGCCACGCCGGATGGCCGTGGTCACGGTCAGATGCGGTTGATCACCGGCGTTTTCCTCAGCCGGCAGGACGTTGCCGCCATTGCCGGGGGCGCGGCGGCGGAGCAGGTGCTGAGCAATCACATGGCGCAGGCGTTCCCCTTCCGGCGCGTGCAACCGGGGGGTGAGAGTGACGAGGCGCGGGGGGCCGAACTGCTGGCCTGGCTGGTGGAGCAGGGCCACCTGGAGATTCGTGTGGCCCTGCCCCTCCACAACGGGCAGGTGGCCAACGACGGGGCCATTTTCCACGCCAAGGAGGGCATCATCGAAGACCGCCATGGCCAGCGCTTGGCGTTCACCGGCAGCGTCAACGAAACCCCCACCGGCTGGAGCAGTAACTACGAGTCCTTCACCACGTTCTGTTCCTGGCGGCCCGGTGGGGAGGAGGGCGTTGACGATTTGGAGGCCGGCTTTCTGCGCCTCTGGGAGAACCGGGACAGGGGCGCCCGCACCTTCACCCTGCCCGATGCCGTCCGCCAGGAGTTGGCCATTTTCCAGCCCACGGAAGGGTTGCCCCGGCGCCTCAAGCTCCACGTCAAGACGGCGCCACCGGCCGAGCCCCAGCCGGAGTTGGCTGCCACCGCCCCGTCGGACATTAACGAGCGCCGTCGCATTGTCTGGAATTACGTGCTCCATAGCGCCGCCCGTGACCTGCCCGGTAGTGAGCGGGTGGGGGAAGCCACCAGCGCCGTCACCCCATGGCCCCATCAGCACAGGGCTTTTCAGCGGCTCTGGCAACATTGGCCGCCCCGGCTGCTCATCGCCGACGAGGTGGGCCTGGGCAAAACGGTGCAAGCCGGTCTGTTGCTGCGCCAGGCCTGGTTGAGCGGCAGGGGGAAACACATCCTGGTGATGACGCCCGCCTCCATCCTCAAGCAGTGGCAGCGGGAGCTGCGGGAGAAGTTCGCCCTCGACTGGCCCATCTACACCGGCAAGGCTCTGGAGTGGCAGGCCACGCCTTTGCGGCCCGACGGTATGTCCCGGCCGGTGGACCGCTCCCGATGGACGACGGAACCCTGTGTGCTGGTTTCCAGTCATCTGCTGCGCCGCCGGGATCGGCAACAGGAGCCGCTGACGGCGGCGCCGTGGGATCTGGTGGTGCTGGACGAAGCCCACCACGCCCGCACCCGTCGCAACCCCAGCAGCCGCGGCGCCGACCGCCGCCGGCCCAACACCATGATGCAACTCATGGAACAACTCCGGTCCCGCACCCGGGGGTTGTTGCTGCTCACCGCCACCCCCATGCAGGTGAGTCCCCTGGAGGTGTGGGATCTGTTGAATCTGCTGGGCCTGCCACCCCAATGGACGGAGGAGACCTTCACCAACTTTTTTCAATGGGTGGAGCAGAAGAACCCGGACGACGCCATCCTGGCCGCCCTGGCTGGGCTGTGGCAAACCACTGTGGGGCGTTTTGGCGAGGCGCCGTCTTCGGTCTGGCCGGAGACCTTGCGCAACTCCTCCATCAAGCGCCGCAAGGCGTTGCGCGCCCTGGGGGACCGGGATCCCCTCTCCCGTCGCAACCTGGATGTTGAGTTGCGCCGCGCCGTCCTGGCGCTGGCCAGGCGCTGGACACCGGTGCAGGGCTTGATCTCCCGCCACAGCCGCAATCTGCTGCGGGCCTACCGGCGGCAGGGGGCCATGGATCTGGCCATCGGCCAACGGCGCGTGGAGGACCGCTTCCTGGAGAGCAGCCCCCAGGAACGGGATCTCTACGACGCGGTGGAGGACTTCATCTCCACCCAGTACGCCAAGTGCGCCGAGGCTGGCGCCCGGAACAGATCCGCCGTGGGCTTCGTGATGACCATCTACCGGCGCCGGCTGGCCAGCAGCGTGGCGGCCCTGGCGGCCACCCTGGACAGGCGCCTGACCGGCCAACTTCAACAACCGGACGAGGAGGACATGGCCGCCGGCGAAGGGGAAGACTTTGGCGGTGATCTCCCCATGGACGCCGAGGGGATGGAGCGCGCTCTTGAGGCCAGGATGCTGCAGGGGGAGCGCCGCGCCGTCACGGCGCTGCTGGAGCAGGCCCGGCCCCTGGCGGGTCAGGAGAGCAAGGGGAACGCCCTGTGGCGCGCCCTGGATGAGTTGCGAGCAGACGGCTACCGCCAGGTGATGGTTTTCTCCCAATACACCGACACGGTGGAGGCCCTCAAGCAATTGCTGGTGGCGGCAGGCCACACCAGCCTGATGGCCTTCACCGGCAAGGGGGGCCAGTTCCTTGACAGGGGAGGAGTGTGGCAACCCCTCACCCGGGACGACACGAAAAAGCGTTTCCGGGAAGGGGCAGCCTCCATTCTTCTCTGCACCGATGCCGCCGCCGAAGGCCTCAACCTCCAGTTCTGCGGCGCCCTGATCAACTACGACATGCCCTGGAATCCCATGCGGGTGGAGCAGCGCATTGGCCGCATCGACCGCATCGGCCAATGCCATCCGGACATGCGGATTATCAACCTGCACCTGGAAGGCACCGTGGAGGCCGACGTGTACAAGGCCCTCAAGGGACGCATCCGGATGTTTGAGCAGGTGGTGGGGACGTTGCAGCCGATCCTGGCCGAGGCCGCCTCCGTCGCCATTGGTCGAGCCGTCATGGTGGGCCGGGAGCACCGCCTGCAGGCTCGCGAAGCCGCTGTGGCGGCAGTGCGGCAGGCGCCGGAGATCCGTGGCTTTGATCCGGTGGATGATGCACTGCACGATCTGGAGGCCATCAAGCAGGCGGTCAGCCAGTTGCAACCCTCTCCCCTGGACTTGCAGGATCTGGAGGCCATCCTTGAGCGCCCCGAGTTGCTGCCGCCCGGCTGTGGCGCCCGCAGGATCGGCCGGGACTTCGCCTGGACCCAGCCCGGTCTGCAGCAGGAACTCCGCGTCACCTGTGATCCCGTCTACTACGACCACCACAGCGAGAGCTGTGATCTATGGGTTCCCGGCAGTTCCCTGTTCCCATTGCAGCGGGCCATGGCGCTGGTGGGGAGTGACGGGGGGAACAGTTGTTCCCGCCAGGATTTCCTGCAGGCTCTGGGTGGATCAGGCTAGGCAGCGCCGGGGCCACAGGACTCCCATTGTCGGGGATCAGAACCGCACCCGGGGATCAATCCAGGCCACCACCACGTCCACCGCCACGGTGACGGCCACCACCAGGGCCGCCACCACCACCACCACACCCTGAACCACGGGGTAGTCCCGCTGGCTGATGGCCTGTTGCAGCCGCAGGGCCACCCCCGGCCAGGAAAAGGTCACCTCGATGAGCAGGGCGCCGCCAATGAGGGAGGCCACGGTGATGCCCCCCAGTGTCAGGACGGGCAGCAGGGCGTTGGGGAGGGCATGGCGTCTGATGATGCGCCACTCCCTCAGCCCGCGACTACGGGCGGCTTCCACGTAGTCCGAGCGCAGGGCGCGGCGCAGGTTCAGCCGCAGCACCTTCTCGAAAATGCCACTCAGCAGCAGACCCAGGGTGAAGGCGGGCAGGGCCAGGTGCCGCAGACTGGCCAGCAGGGCCGTGCCGTCCCCCGCCAGCAGGGCGTTGATCAGGTAGAAGCCGGTGGGTTGCTCCGGGGGGGACAGGGTGGCGGGGAAGCGCCCCCCCACCGGGAGCCAATGGAGCCACACCGCAAAACACAACTGCAACACCATGGCGGCCCAGAAGGGGGGGAGGGCATAGGAGCCGATGCCGAAGAGGCGGCCCGCCAGATCCACGGATCCCTCCGGCTTGGCGGCGCCGCTGAACCCCACCGCCAGCCCCAGCACCGCCCCCAGCAGCAGACCCATGCACCCCAGTTCGATGGTGGCCGGCAGACTGGCTTTGATGATCTGCCCCACCGCCTCCTGACTGGCCAGGGAAGTGCCCAGATGGCCGCCGATAAGGTCTCGCAGATAGGTGACGTACTGCACCGCCAACGGCTGATTCAGCCCCAGTTGGACCCGTAGGGCCTCCCGGGCGGCCGGGGTGGCGCGAAGACCCAGCAGCGCATCGACGGGATCCCCGGGGGCCACCCGCAGCAGCAGAAACACCAGGCTGGCAATGATCCAGAGCATGACGGGCGCCAGGGCCAGCCGCGCCGCCACATAGCGGAGAAGATCCCGGCGCAGCACCATGGAGGCGGTTAGCGACCCAGGGCTTCCAGGCGCAGCCAGCCGGACCCGTCATAACCCAGCCCCGTCACGGACGCCTGGGACCAGGCCCGGTTGCGGCCTTGCCAGATGGGGATATAGGGCACGCCAGCGGCGATGCGCTCCTGCAGGGCCATCAGGGTTTCCTGGCGCTGATCCGGTGGCTGGTTCTGCTGGTCCGCCAGAAGGCGGTCCGCCTCGTGGTCAAACCAGAATACGCCGCCGTAGACCGCATCCCCTTTGGTGCAGACGCTGCCCTTGTGCTCATCACAGCCAATCATGGGCCGCAGGTAGTTCTCCGGATCCAGAAAATCCGGCGCCCAGTTGTACATCACCATGGTGAAGGCCCCCTTGTCCAACTGGTCATAGACGGTTGTGGACTCCAGACCGTCAATCTCCATGGCCAGGCAATCCCCCAGCTTCTCCGCCAGAAACTCCTGCCATGTGAGGGCCAGGAGCCCGTCGGTGGGCACGTTGGCGCGGTAGGTGAACTTCACCGCCAAGGGGTTGCCCTGGCAGTAGCCGGCGGTGGTCAGCAGTTGCCGGGCCTGCTCAATGTCCAACCCCGGCCATGTGGGCTGCGCGGCGGGGAACAGGTCCGGGATCAAGCTGCGCAGGGGGGTGTTCAATCCCTTGCTGGCCCGCTCGCTCAGCAGGGACCGGGGCAGGGCATGGGCCAACGCCTGGCGCACCATCACTTGATCCAGAGGGGGGCGGTCCGTGGCCAGGGCCAGCACCTCAATGGTTTGCGGCGGGCTGGAGGCGGTGGCCAAGCGACCCGCCGCGGCCTCTTTCTCCAATTCCAACTGGTGCTCCGCCTCAAGGCTTGAGGAGAGCAACACGTCCACCTCGCCGTTCTTCAGCGCCCCGAACAGGGCGGTGGAGTTCTCCAGGCTCACCAGATCAAGGCGGGCGCTGCGGGCCGGCTCACCCCAGTAGCCGTCAAACCGTTCCAGACGGTGCTGGGTTCCGTCGGCGCTGCGGGAAACCAGGCGGTAAGGTCCTGTGCCCACAAAGCCATCCGCCGGCAAGCAGAGCTCATTCGCTGCCTCGGTCTCGGCCGACCCATCGACAGGACATGGCTCATAGGCGCTGGCGGGAACCGGCGTGAGCCCGGCAAAGCTGAGCAGGTTGCGGAAGGGGGTATAGGGCTTCCGCAGTTCCAGCTCCAACTCCAGAGGACCCGTAACCGTGATGGACTCCACATCATCCAGCAGGTAGCTGAGGGATCCGCCCCCATCCCGGAACCGCTGCAGGCTGAAGGCCATGGCCTCCGCATCCAGGGGGCTGTCATCATGGAAACGCACGCCGTCCCGCAGGGTGACGGTCACCCGCAGACCATCGGCGCTCACCTGGGGCGGCGCCGCAGCAAGGCGGGGGATCAGCTCCCCGGTCTCGCTCAGGGCATAGAGGGGGTCCCCCAGCACCCGAATCAGTTGCAAGGGGCGGGTTTGATAAGCCTTGGCGGGATCCAGGGCGCTGATGGCCCCCTTGACGCCCACCACCAGGTGATCCGGGGCGCGGGTGGGGGCGCAGGCCGTTGCCCCCACCCCCAGAAGGACCGCCAGCAGGAGTGGCCAAGGTTGCTCACGCTTAGCCATGGGCATCCACAATCCTCGTCTGGTGTTGACGGCGCTCAGGGGTTGGGCAGGTGAGGCCCACCATCACGTTGCCCAGGTCTTCCTCGAAGACGGGTGTGTTTTTTTCCTGTAAAGGCCATGGCCGCAGCCAGCAGCGGTTATGCAGGTTGTCAATGGCGATGACTTGGTAGGTCCGCTCATCAAGTCGCAGTCGCACACAGTCGCCCTGGTTAATGACCATGACTACAGGAACAGTGATTGCTGTACCCAGATTGCCACCTGGCCGGCCGTGAACGTGCCGAATAGAACACTTTTTTGGGTTTTTTGCGTCCAGGTTCTGACTTCTTGACAAAGAATGGTCTGTTTCCCGGCCCCCTCAGAGGGTGCGCAGGCAACAGGCAATGGAGATCACGCTGTCCAGTTGCTCCAGGGCCGCCAGGGACCGGCGGAAACGGGCCTCCTGCACCTGCTGGGTGACCACCACCACCTCGGCTTCTTCCGGGTTGCTGTTGACCTGGATGATGCTCTGGATGCTCACACCCTCCGCCCCGAAGCCGGCGCCGATCTGACCAATGACGCCAGGGTGATCCTGCACCTTGAGGCGCACATAGTTGCTGTGGCTGGTCAATTGGTCGTCCGCGAGGCGGCACTGGCGCCAGCTTACGGCAGCCAGGAGCGGGTCAAGGCCGGCATGGCTGCCATGGGCCACCTCCCGGATGGCGGCGATGTTGAGCATATCCGCCACCACGGCGCTGGCCGTGGGTCCGGATCCTGCCCCAGGCCCGTAGAACATCACCTGTCCCACCGGCTCCCCTTCCACCAACACGGCATTGTTCACACCCTTCACCCCGGCGATGGGGTGATCCCTGGGCACCAGGGTGGGGTGAACATGGACATCCAGCATCTGGACTCCGTCCCTGTCCTGTTCCAGGCGGGCCGCGGTGGCCAAGAGCTTGAGGGTGTAGCCCAGTTGATCGGCATAGGCCAGATCCGTGGCCTGCAGGTGGTGAATGCCTTCCGTGGGCACTTGCCGCCGCTGCACCAGCCCCCCATAGGCCAGCCCCGCCATGATGGTGATCTTGTCGGCGGCGTCATGGCCTTCCACGTCGGCCGTGGGGTTCGCCTCCGCATAGCCCAGGGCCTGGGCATCCGCCAACACGTCGGCAAACGCCGCCCCCTCGCTGGCCATACGGGTGAGGATGTAGTTGGTGGTGCCGTTAATGATGCCGATGATCCGCTGAATCCGATTGGCCCCCAGGGATTGCTTGAGGGGTTCGATGATGGGAATCCCCCCCCCACGGCCGCCTCCATCAGCACGTAGACGCCCGCCTGGGCGGCTGCCCCGTTGATCTCCACCCCATGGTGGGCGATCACCGCCTTGTTGGCGGTGACCACCGGCTTGCCCATGCCGATGGCCTGCAGGATGAGGGAACGGGCCGGCTCCAATCCCCCCAACATCTCCACCACCACGTCAACGGCGGGATCAGTCACCACCGCCTCCAGTTGATCGGTGAGGCAGCCGGTTGGGAGGGGAATGGCGCGGGGCTTCTCCAGGTGGCGCACCCCGATTTTTCGCAACTGAAGCTGCCTCACAAGGGGTTGGCGGCCCTCCGGGTTCAGCAGGATCCCGGCCACGCCGGTTCCCACGGTTCCGAGTCCAAGAAGTCCGACGCCAAGGCTCATTCGCTGTTCACCTGAGCCCCCATCCTAACGGTGAGCCTGGGGGCCTTCCGGCTCTTCTGCGCCAAGTCCTGGGGGATGCGGGCCGCCTGCAACGGACT
>NZ_JENA01000052.1 GCF_000586015.1 Candidatus Synechococcus spongiarum SH4
CCCATGCCATGTGACGGAGAAGGGGCAGCACATGGCGTTGGCTTCCACATGGTTGCTGGCCAGGAGTTCCATCAACCGGGGATCCTCCGGGGCTACGGGCGCAATGCAAATCTCGGACTCCACCTCTTCCACATGGCGGAAGGCCAGGTTGTGGCCACTGCGCTGGGCAGTCCAGACGCCAAAGGAACGGGTGACAAAGTGCTCAATGGGAGAAGCCATGGCCAGGGGAAGGTGCTGACGACCTTGGATCACAAGAGTGACCAGGACCAGTTTCACGGATCGTAGAGGTCTCGGCCGAGAATGCCTCTCCAGGCTTCCCGGAGGCCTCACCGGACCACGGCACGGCGTTTGCCCTGGCGGGTGAGGGATTGGCCCGGGAGGGGAGCAGGGCGGCCGCCCTGCTAGCGGCCGCTGAACTGAGACCACTGTCAACGCTCCAGGACTGCTGACTCACCGTGACAGGAGACCACAGGCGATAGCAATTCCAAGGGCAACTGCTGTCCAAGTCCCGGCGTTCATTCTCATCGTCACAGGGGTTTGAGGCGGAGCAGGGGTTGGTCGAACTCCACGGGGGCGCCGTTTTCCACCAGCACCTCCACCACCTCCCCGGAGATCTCCGCCTCAATTTCATTCATCAGCTTCATGGCTTCCAGGATGCAAAGGGTCTGCCCCACCTGAACCTTGTCACCCACCTCCACGAAGGGGGGCTCCTCCGGGGCCGGCGCCCGGTAGAAGGTGCCCACCATGGGGGCATGCACCTCAACCAGGTCTGATCGACCGGGAGGCGTGCTGGCTCTGGGGGTTGGCGGGCTTGCTGTTGGCGGGGCGGCAGGGGCGGCCGTAGCCGCTGGCGCGGGTTGGTTGCTGTGGTAGCGCCGCAGTTCCAGGTGAAAATCCTTGCCTTCCAGAATGAACTCCTGGATGTCGCTGCCGCCAAGCAGTGTCAGGAGGTCCTTGAGTTGACTGTGATCAAGCTGCACGATCAATGGGGAGGGGGTGAAGTGGCAAAGAAGGAACGCCGTTAAAAGAGCTATTCCCTGCTCAGGTAGGTATCGTTGCGGGTGTCAATTTTGATCCGCTCGCCGGTGCTGATAAACAGGGGCACGTTCACCTGGGCGCCCGTTTCCAGGACAGCGGGCTTGGTGCCGCCGGTGGCGGTGTCCCCCTTGACGCCAGGGTCGGTTTGGGCCACCTCAAGGACCACGGTATTGGGCAGCTCCACCTCCAACGGTTTTCCGTTCCAGGACAGAATGCTGACATCCATGCCCTCCTTCAGGTACTTGCGCTGGCCGCCAATCTGCTGGGCCGTGAGTCGCATCTCCTCAAAGGAGGTCATATCCATGAACACAAAGTCGTCCCCCTCCTTGTAGGTGTGCTGGAAGCCGGACTTCTCCAGCACCGCCTGGGGCACCATCTCTCCGGCCCGGAACGTTTTCTCCACAACGCTTCCGGACACAACCGCCTTGAGCTTGGTGCGCACAAAAGCCGATCCCTTGCCGGGTTTGACGTGGAGAAACTCAACGACACGCCAGACCTGGCCATCAAGTTCGATGCTTGTGCCCGTACGGAAGTCATTGCTGGAAATCATCCGCTGCCTGTGGTGAAGCCCACGGATTCTAAGAGGCGTCGGCCCGGTTCCCTGTGGCAGAGTTCCTCAGCAAGCAACCCATGACCGGCCCTGTGGCCAGATCCCATGGTTTTTCCAGGCTCCACCCTTCCCCTCCCCGCACCTCCAGCGCTTCGCCACCGCCCATGGCGCTGGTGTTGGTCCCTGGCCCTGGTCCTGGCTCTGTTGATTCCCCTCCCCCAACCTGCTGCCGCCCTGCCGGCGGGGGATCCCGTTACGGATCCCGGCGCCCTGCTGCGGGATGCGTTGCCCATGGACCAGCGGCAACTGCGGGACCTGCAGCACACCATGGAGGGGAGCAGAACCGATTTGCGGGCCAAGCGGTGGAGTTCCTTGACGAAGCGGTCCCGGCGCCTGCAGAGGCTGCTGAACGAAGGGGGCGCCGCCATTCAGGCGGATGCTCAACAGCGTGGCGTGGATGTTGAGGAACAACTTGAGCGCCTCGGGGAACTCCTCCTCCGGTTGGAGCAGGCGGCGGCCCGGCAGGATCGCCCCGCCTTCCTGGCGGCGCGCGCCCGGATTCTGGCGTTGATCGGTTCCATGGAAGCGGACCTGGTGCAAGGATTTCCCTTCTCCATCCCCCGGCAGTACGATGCTCTGCCCCGGCTGCTGGGGCGGGCCCAGGTGCGGCTCCACACCACGGCCGGCGACCTGCTCACGGTGGTGGACGGCTACAACGCCCCCTTGACCGCTGGCGCCTTTGTGGATCTGGTGCAACGGGGTTTCTACGATGGTTTGAGCTTTAACCGGGCTGAAGCGTTCTACATCCTGCAAACCGGTGATCCGGAAGGGGAGGCCGACGGCTTTGTGGATCCACGGACCGGGCAACTGCGCACCATCCCCCTGGAGATCCGCATTGCCAGCGAGGAACAGCCTTTGTATGACCTCACCTTTGAGGATCTGGGGCTGTTCAAGGAGACGCCTGTTCTGCCCTTTTCCGCACGGGGCGCCATGGGCTGGGCCCACTCCAGCGCCGCGGTTGATGATGGCTCCTCCCAGTTTTTCATCTTTCTGTTCGAGTCCGAGTTGACTCCGGCGGGCCTCAACCTGATTGACGGACGGTTTGCCGCCTTCGGCTACGTGGTGGAAGGCGCGGACCTGCTGGATAAGCTGACATCCACGGACCGGATCCTTGAAGCCACCGTGATCAGCGGCGCTGAAAACCTGCGGGCCCATGGGTAAGGCTCATTCCCCTTCTTTGGCGGAGTTGGGGGAGCGGGAACTGCTCAGACGTCTGGAGCGCTTTGCCCCATCGGGTCAACTGGCTGACGACGCTGCCCTGATACCGTCCCCGCCCGGCTGGCGCCGTGGGGTGGTCAGCACTGACGTGCTGGTGGAGGACCGTCACTTTTCACAAACCACCACCCCGCCCGAGTCCGTGGGTTGGCGGGCTGTGATGGCCAATGTTTCGGATCTGGCCGCCATGGGTGCGGATCGGGTTGTGGGCGTCACTGTGGGTCTGGGTTGCCCGGGATCCCTCCCCTGGCATTGGCTGGAGGCCGTCTATGGGGGCATGGTCAGGGCCCTGGACTGCCATGGGGGCTGTCTCCTGGGGGGCGATTGCGTGGAGAGCCCCGTGGTGAGCCTGGCCATGACCGCCATCGGCGCCGTGGATCAGGGGCGCGTCATCCGTCGCCGTGGGGCCCAGGTGGGAGATTGGCTGGTCTGCAGCGGCCCCCACGGCCTCAGCAGCTACGGCCTGTCTCTGCTGCTCCATGGGGTACACCCCAAACCGGGAAGCCTCCAGGCCCAGGCCGTTGCGGCCCATTGCTATCCCCGGGCCCGCCTGGATGTTCCGCCACGGCTGCGGGCTAGTCAGCCCCCAGGAACCCCCTGGCGGGTGGCGGGAACGGACAGCAGCGACGGCCTTGCCCAAGCCCTGCGCCTGCTCTGTGGGGAGCAGGGCCTGGGGGCCCATATCCATGACCTTCCCCTTCCCGCGGCCTTCATGGGCCTTCCTGGCGCGGAGCGCCATTGCCTCTGGGGTGGGGAGGATTTCGAGCTGGTTCTGGCTCTGGAGCCCTGCTGGGCCCGGACACTGCTGGAGCGTGAACCGGGCTTCTATCACGTGGGTGTGGTGACCGCCAACCGCCACCTGTTGCTGAAGGACGCCCGCAACGGCAAGCTGGGTCCTTTGCCGCCAGGGGAGCTGTTCGACCATTTCGGCCCCGCAATCCCTGTGGCGGGAAAGAACGCCGAATTAGAACGGGAAGCCCGTGTTCACGCGGCTGCGGGGGAAGGTTCCCACTTGCTGGCCACCACCTCCGCCAGGTCCACCACCCGCTGGCTGTAGCCCCATTCGTTGTCGTACCAGGCGACAACCTTGATCATGTTGTCCCCCATGGCCATGGTCAGGGCCTCGTCAAAGATGGCTGACTCGCTTGTGCCGGCGTAGTCACTGGACACCAGGGGCAGGTCTCCGTACTTGATGATGCCCGCCATGCCGTTTTGGGACGCCTCCTTGACCGCGGCATTCACTTCTTCCGCCGTCGTGGGGCGGGAGGACTCGAAGACCAGGTCCACAACGGAAACGTTGGGGGTGGGAACCCGCATGGCAATGCCGCTGAGCTTGCCCTTCACGTCGGGATACACCAAAGCCACCGCCTTGGCGGCGCCGGTGGAGGTGGGGACGATGTTCATGGCGGCGGCCCGGGCGCGGCGCAGATCCCGATGGCTGGCGTCAAGGATGCGCTGATCGCCCGTGTAGCTGTGAATGGTGGTCATCAGGCCCTTGTTGAGGCCAAACTGCTGATCCAGCACCTTGACCAGGGGGGCCATGCAATTGGTGGTGCAACTGGCGTTGCTGATGATGGTGTAGTCCCCGTGACGGTATTCATGGTCGTTGACCCCGACCACGAAAGTGCCCACACCCGGACCCTTGCCGGGCGCCGTGATCAGCACCTTGCTGGCGCCGGCCTCCAAGTGTTTCTCGGCGCCGGCCTTGGTAACAAATACGCCAGTGGACTCAATGACCAGGTCCACACCCCATTCCCCCCAGGGCAGATTGGAAGGGTTGCGGTCGGAATAGCACTTGATTGTCTTGCCGTTGACGATGATGGCTCCCTCTGCGGGAGAGATTTGCGCATCCCGGATGCGGCCAAGCATGGAGTCGTAGGTCAGCAGGTGGGCGTTGGTCTTGGGGTCGGAAGTGTCGTTAATGCCAACCACCTCAAGACCCGTCTTGTCCCCACGACTTAACCAGCAACGCAGGAAGTTGCGGCCGATGCGGCCAAAGCCATTGATGGCAACTTTCAGTGTCATGAACAGGGCGGGCAGGGGAGGTGGATTCGGCAGTGGATCATACAGAAGGCCGTTGGCTTGTAACAGCACACAACCTTTCCGCCGATGCTGCCGCAAGGGACCATGCCCCTGGCTTCTCTCGCTGATGTTTGCTTAGTTTGGGGCCGTAGGGGCGGGAGCCATTGACACACACTCTTGATCCACGGCGGCCCGTTCACTTTGTGGGCATCGGTGGTGCTGGCATGTCAGCCCTTGCGGAAATCCTCATGGCCCGTGGGTTTCGCGTCAGTGGGTCGGACATCCGCAACTCCAAATCCATCAGTACTCTGCACCGTGCCGGCGCCAGGATCACCCTCCAGCAGGACTCCAGAGCGGTCAAGGCCCTGCGCAAGGACGCTCCGCTGCCTCCCCTGGTGGTGATCAGTTCCGCCATTCAAGAAGACAATCCGGAACTGGCGGCGATCCGCAGGGCGGGAGACATGGAGGTGATTCATCGCTCGGACCTGCTGGCGGACCTGCTGGTCAGCCAGCCCCGGTCGGTCCTGGTGGCCGGCTCCCATGGCAAAACCACCACCAGCACGATTCTCAGCACCATTCTGATGGAAGTGGGTCTGGATCCCACGGTGGTCATCGGCGGCGTGGTGCCCTGGCTGGGCAGCAACGGTCGCCATGGCGGCGGCGACGTTGCGGTGGCGGAAGCGGATGAGTCCGACGGCACCCTGGTGAAATTCCGGCCACGGATCGGGATCATCACCAATCTTGAACTGGACCATATAGATCACTACACCGATCTCAGCCATCTGCTCCACACCATGGCCGAGTTCGGCCGCAACTGCCAAATCCTGCTCACCAACGGGGATTGCCCCGTTCTGAGCCGGCATCTTCCAGGCACACGGCAATGGTCCCTTGACGGGACAAGATCTGCCCACTACCACTTCTCCGATATCAGATGCCTGGGCAGCGGCAGTGAGGCGGTTGTCCACGCCGGGGCCGAGTGCCTGGGTCCCGTTTTCTGTCCCTTGGCGGGCGCCCACAACCTGGCCAATCTGGCGGCGGCCCTGGCGGCGGCCCTGGAGTTGGGAATCCCCTTCTCCGCACTGCAGAATCCTTGCAAGACCATTCGCGCCCCTGGCCGCCGGTTCGAGTTTCACAGTGTTGTGGATGGGCGGCTGCTGGTGGACGACTACGCTCACCATCCCAGCGAGGTGTCTGCAACCCTTGCCATGGCCCGGGCCATGGTGGGGAACGACAAATCCTCCCTCCCCTTAACGCCCCGGCGGCTGGTGGTGGCCTTCCAGCCCCATCGCCATAGCCGAACCAGGAACTTTCTTCAGGAATTCGCCCGGGTGCTGACCGCCGCGGATGAAGTGCTGTTGCTTCCCGTGTACAGCGCCGGGGAAAAGCCCATCGCCGGAGTCAGCCATACCAGCCTGTCCAGGGCCATTGCCGCAATTGGAGGAACAGTGCATTGCTTTGACGACCTGGAGCACTTGGCGCAGGAGTTTTACAGCTACACCCGGCCTGGCGATCTGGTGCTGGCCATGGGGGCAGGCTCCATTAACCGGCTACCCGGTCTGGTGCATTCCGCTGTTCCCATGGCAGCGTAGGCGATATGTGCCCCGTCCCCCTCCCCACCGCTGTGCGCCCCAACCAGCCGCTGGCGGGTCTGACCAGTTGGAGGGTGGGGGGAAGCGCCGAGTATCTGGCCCAGCCCCGCAGTGTCGACCAGTTGGCCAACGTGGCGCAATGGTCTGTGGCCATGGGGTTGAGGGTTCACCCCATTGGCGCCGGCTCCAATCTGCTGGTGAGCGATGAGGGGGTGCAGGGACTGTCCCTGGGCCTGAGGCGCCTGCAAGGGGTCCGGCTTGATCCCACCACGGGACTCGTCGAGTCCTACGCCGGTGAATTTCTGCCGACCCTGGCCCGCAAGGCGGCGCGAGCCGGCCTCCAGGGCCTGGAGTGGCTGGCGGGAATTCCGGGAACCGTTGGCGGAGCCGTTGCCATGAATGCGGGCTGTCAGGGGAGTTGTCTGGCGGAGTGGCTTGTTGATGTGAAGCTGCTGGACCCCGTCACAGGTAGGTTCTGGCGATGGCGGGAGCGGGACATGGCCTTTGGTTATCGTCATAGCCTCCTTCAGGAGATGGCGGCCGCCCAGACGCCGTGGGTGGTGACCTCGGTTCGCCTACGCACCAACCCCGGTCATGCCCCCCAGCGCCTTTTGCACACCATCAAGACCAACCTGGATCGGCGCCACCGAACCCAGCCCTGTCATCTGCCCAGCGGAGGCAGTGTTTTCCGCAATCCCCTGCCGATGAAAGCAGGGCGACTCATCGATGTCCTGGGCCTGAAAGGCCAGCGGCGGGGTGATGCGGAGATTTCAACGGTGCATGCCAATTTTATTGTCAACCGTGGCCGGGCCAAAGCCCGGCACGTCCAGGCGCTGATTCACCTGGTGCAAGACAGTGTCATGCGGGAGAAGAGCATCGCGCTGCAGACGGAAATCAAACGCCTGGGCCGATTTGACGATGTCAACCGGTCCTCCCCAAGTCCCGTAGGCTGATGGGAGTTTGGTCTGTCCTGATGGCCGGCTTTGGACTCCCCAATTTTTCCCAACTCACTGAAGCCTTCCAGAAGGCGCAGCAGATCCAGAAGGATGCGGTGAGGCTTCAGGAGGAACTGGATGCCCTGGTTCTGGAAGGGTTCAGTGAAGATGGACGGGCACGGATCACCATCTCGGGCAACCAGGTTCCACAAGGGGTTTTTCTGGATCCCAGCTTGCTGGCCGAGGAGTCGCAAGTGGTGGAAGCAGCCGTTCTGGAAGCCCTGCAGGCAGCCCACCAGCGTTCCACGGAAACCATGAAAGCCCGCATGGAAGAACTCACCGGAGGCTTGGGAAATCTCAACATGCCCAACCTGCTGGGGGGATGACCCTGCCCGTGACCTGCAGGGCTAGGGGGAGATGCGGGTGACGAGGACGGTTGCCTGTTGCCCGGTGTCCCTCTCCACGTCCACCCGCTGACCGGCGTCGAGAAATTGATTCACGACGCTCTCCAGGGGTTCGCCGGAATCAAGCTGCGCCCGCAGCCCTTCCCCCACCGCCAGCTTCTCGAACGCCAACTGACACCGAACGGCATTCAGAGGGCAGGGAACGCCGCGCAGGTCCAGGTCAATGGTGTCCATGGTGGTTGGAGCCCCGTCCTAGAGAAGGCCGCCAAGCATGCTGCCCTTGGCCTGGGCTTTCTTGTCCAACTGTTTGAGCAAGTTGCGGCCCTCCTTCGAGAGGCCACCGGGGATGTCCTTCTCCCTCAGGGAAAACCTGCCCTTGGGAAGTCTCACCTTGACCGTCAGCAGATGGTCACCCCGCGCCACAGGGTTGCCCAGCCTGGGAACGCCAAGACCCGGCAGGGTGAGAACTTCCCCTGGCTGGGTTCCGGCTGGCAACTCGATGGATTGATCCCCGTCCACCGTGGTCACCGTGATGGTGTCGCCAAGAATGGCTTGTAGATAGCTCACCTCGGTGGAGGAACGGATGGTGACCCCTTCCCGCTGGAACCTGGGATCGGATTCCACCTGTAATTCCACAAACAAGTCTCCGGCTGGACCACCCCGCTCTCCCGCGTTCCCCTCGCCGGCAACCCGAAGCTGCTGGTCGGATTCCACACCCCGGGGAATGGTGATGCGGAGTTTCTTGGGGGCCTGAATAGCGCCCTGACCCTGGCACGCACCGCAGCGATCCTCCGGCCTGGCTACTTTCCCACGGCCGCCACAGGTGGGACAGGTGCTCACCTGGGAAATCATGCCGAAGGGGGTGCGGCTGGTGCGGCGAACCTGACCCTGTCCCCCACAGGTTTGGCAAGTGCTCAGGCGGCTACCGGGTTTGAGGCCGCTACCTCCGCATGTGGAGCAGATTTCCCGGTGGCGGATCTGCACCTCCCGGGTTGTCCCGAAAACCGCTTCCCGGAAGGAAATGGTCAGGGGCAGGCGCAGGTGTTCCCCCTGGGTTGGCCCTTGCCGCCGCCGTGATCCGCGACCGGCTGCCG
>NZ_JENA01000053.1 GCF_000586015.1 Candidatus Synechococcus spongiarum SH4
TCTCGGAGGCAATCCCAAGACCAGTTGGTTGCCGATGTGTACGGATGGAATGCCCACAAGACGTGTTTCTCCCGCCGCCAGATTGCCCTGGCGGTGGACGTGATGGCTGAGAAGGGCTGGCCGCCAGCCGCGCTATTCTGTCACCCGGTTTGAGTCCCGATGCCCAGCCCCTATCGCGCCGTCCCCCCCCGGCAACGCCTGCCCCACTGGCTACAGCGCCCCCTGGGCACTGCGTCCCAACTGGCCCAGGTGCAGGAACAAGTTCGGAGCCTTCGCCTCAACACCATCTGTGAGCAGGGGCGCTGCCCCAACCGGGGGGAGTGCTACGCCGCGGGAACCGCCACGTTCCTTCTGGGGGGATCCATCTGCACCCGCAGTTGCGCGTTCTGCCAGGTGCATAAGGGCCAAGCGCCCCAGCCGCTGGATGCCCAGGAAGCAGACAGGGTGGCGGCGGCGGTGGCCAATCTGGGATTGCGCTACGTGGTGCTCACGGCCGTGGCGCGGGATGATCAGCCGGACCACGGGGCGGGCCTGTTTGTGGAGACCATGGCGGCCATCCGCCGCCGTGATCCCACCGTGGCCATTGAGGTGCTGACCCCCGATTTCTGGGGTGGGCGCCGGGAACCCGGCGCCGCCCACAACGCCCAGCGCCAACGGTTGGCCATGGTGCTGGCGGCCCGGCCGGTGTGCTTCAACCACAACCTGGAAACCGTGGAACGGCTCCAACGGCAGGTGCGGCGCGGCGCCCAATACCACCGCTCCCTGGGGCTGCTTGCCCTGAGCAAACAACTGGCCCCGGAGATTCCCACCAAGTCCGGTCTGATGCTGGGGCTGGGGGAGAGGGAAGCCGAGGTGCTGGCCACCCTCCGGGATCTACGGCGGGTGGATTGTGATCGCATCACCATGGGCCAGTACATGCGCCCCTCCCTGGATCAACTCCCCGTGGAGCGCTACTGGACGCCGGCGGACTTCCAGCGCCTGGGCCAGGCCGCCCGCGCCATGGGTTTCCGGCAGGTGCGCAGCGGCCCCCTGGTGCGCAGCAGTTATCACGCCCACAGCAGTGAGCCCTTGTTGGGGGAGGTTCAGGGGTTCAGAGGCGCCCTCTGACAGGCTGACCGGGGCTCCGCCCCGGCTTCCGGCTCACGTCGGTTTGGCGGGCCGGAGATTGTTGCCAGCGCACCCCGGCCGCCCGGAGCAGGTCTTGATCCTTGGAGAGATCGGGGTTGGGGGTGGTGAGGAGGCGATCTCCATAGAAGATGGAATCCGCTCCCGCCAGCAGACAGAGCAGTTGGGCTTCCCGGCTGAGGTTGGCGCGGCCGGCGCTCAGGCGCACCCGGCTACGGGGCATGAGAATCCGCGCCGCGGCCACCATGCGCACCAGCTCCAGCGGATCCACCGGGGGCTGCTCCGCAAGGGGTGTGCCCTCAATGGGCACCAGGGCATTGATGGGCACACTCTCCGGGTGAGGGTTCATGCCGGCCAGAACCACCAGCAACTCTGCCCGGTCCTGCACAGTTTCCCCCAGCCCTAGAATTCCGCCGGTGCAGAGGGTGATGCCCGCCTGTCGCACCCGTTGCAACGTGGCTAGGCGGTCCCCGTAGGTGCGGGTGGTGATCACCTGGTTGTAGTGGGCGGGGCCCGTGTCCAGATTGTGGTTGTATGCGGTCAGCCCCGCTGCGGCCAGCCGCCGGGCCTGGTCATCCGTCAGCATCCCTGCGGTGACGCAAGCCTCCATGCCCAGGGCGCGCACCCCCTGCACCATGGCCAACATGGCCTCGAAGGCCGGGCCGTTGGGGATTTCCCGCCAGGCCCAACCCATGCAGAAGCGATGGGCGCCAGCGGCCTTGGCGGCGGCGGCCTGCTCCAACACCTGCTCCACGCCGAGGGTCTGGGCAGGGGTGGGCAAAGCCCCGGGGTGGCGGGCAGACTGGGAGCAGTAGGCGCAATCCTCGGCGCAGCCGCCGGTTTTCACACTCAGCAGGGAGGCCAACTGCACGGTGTAACCGGGATTGACCTGACGGTGAACGGACTGGGCCTGCCAGAGCAGATCCACCAGGGGAGCTTGCAGCAGGTTCAACACCTCCTGTGCCGTCCAGTCGTATCTCGGCGTCATGGCCCCATGGAAAGCGCTCCTTACCTTATGGCCTCCACCGCTACGTCTCTGCCGGCGGGGATTGAACGGCGCCATAGCGGCGCTGGCGTTGTTGAAAGTCCCGAAGGGCGGTGGCCAGGGCCGCTTGGTCAAAATCCGGCCAGAGCACGTCGGTAATGTGGATTTCCGCATAGGCCAGTTGCCAGAGCAGAAAGTTGCTGATCCGGAACTCCCCACTGGTGCGAATCAACAGGTCCGGATCAGGATCACCCGCCGTCAGCAACAGGTTGGCAAACCGGGCCTCGTTGATGTCGTCAGGGTCCAGGAGCCCTTGCCGCACGTCCTGCGCCAGGCGCCGGGCCACTTGCACCAGTTCATGGCGCCCCCCGTAATTGGTGCATACATTCAGATGAACCCTGTTGTGGTGGGCAGTTCGGGCAGTGGCCCGGGCAATGTGCTCCTGTAGCCCCGAGGGCAGAGCCTCCAGGTCCCCCAGGAAGCGCAAGCGGACCCGGGCCTCATCCAGTTCGTTGAGTTCCTGTTTGAGCACTTGCTCAAACAAGGTCATGAGAAAGTTCACCTCTTCATCGGGGCGCTGCCAGTTTTCTGTGGAAAAGGCATAGGTGGTGAGGGCTGGGATGCCCCAGTGGCCACAGAGTTGCAGCAGTCGCTTCAATGCCCGCACCCCCTGCTGGTGACCCCGCACCCGGGGAAGACGGCGTTGTTGGGCCCAGCGGCCGTTGCCGTCCATGATCACCGCCAAATGGCGCGGCAGACGGGCGGGATCCAGATCGCCCGGCAGCGCCATCAACGGATGGGTGTCCCCGGTGTGGGCTTTGACGGGTTGCATTCAGGCCGTGGATTTGATCGGTTCCCAAGCCACACGCTCCATGGCGATCCCCAGGAGTTCTTTCAGGCGGTTGCTGGTGATGGGACGTTCCAGATGTCCCTGATGCGCCAGGGAAATGGTCCCGGTTTCTTCCGAGACCACCACACAGAGGCATTGATCAAATCGCTCGGTAATGCCCACCGCAGCCAGGTGTCGGGTGCCGAAGCGGCTGGCCCCTTGCCGTCCCAGAGGCAGGATGACCCCGGCGGAGACAATCCGTTCCCCCCGCACCACCACAGCCCCGTCATGGAGTGGGGAGTTGACGGAGAAAAGGTTGAGGAGCAGTTCGATGGAAAGAACGGCATCCATGGGAATGCCGGGGGTCAGAAAATCATCAGCCTGCAGATCGCTGCCCAGATCCACGACAATCAAGGCGCCCCGTCGACTTTGAGACATGCGTCCTGCGGCCTCGGCGATCACGCTCACGGCATCCTGATTGTAGAAGCTTGTCGAGCTCCTCCCCAGGAGTTGCCCCCAGCGGCCACTGCCCAGCAGATCCAGAAGACGACGCAGATCCGACTGCAGCAGGAAAGCCAACGCCAAACCGCACACCAGCACCAGGGCTTGAATCAACCTGTCGGTGAGGGGAAGGGAGATGGGCGCCCGGGCCTGCTGCACCAGCCAGCCCACGGTCACCAGGAGCAGGTAGCCCCTGATCAGGACCTGTGTGCCCATGCCCCGTCTTCTGGTTCTGTTCAGCACCAGAACGCCAAGGAGGCAGGCCAGTAGAACATCGAGGGTCAGCAGCAGCAGCGGCAGCAGGAGCCCCGAGACCATGCCGTGCCGGCAACAAACTGGCTCTACCTTATTGGGACAGGCCCGGATTGGTCCAGGTGCTCCGGCAAAACGTCCCAGTGCAACAGGTCCTGATTGGTTTCCCGGCGCTGCACCAGTCTGGCCTGCCCCCCATGCGCCAGCACCGCTGCAGGTCGGGGAATGCGGTTGTAGTTGGAGGCCATGGAGGCGTTGTAGGCCCCGGTGGCGAAGACCGCCAGCAGATCCCCACTGGCCACAGGGGGCAGGGGGATGTGGTGGAGCAGCACGTCCCCGGATTCGCAATGCTTGCCTGCCACGGTGACGGTCTCTGTGGCCGCGTCCCGGCAGCGTTGGGGCAGACAGGCCGTATAGCGGGATTGATAGGTGATGGGACGGGGATTGTCGCTCATGCCCCCATCAACGGCAACGTAGGTGCGCACCCCGGGGATCTCCTTGCGGCTGCCCACCTGATACAGGGTCACCCCCGCCGTGGCCACAAGGGAGCGGCCCGGTTCACAGAGCAGGCGGGGAAGGGGTTGGTTCTGCTGACCACAGGCGGCCGCCACAGCGGCGCTTACGGTTTGCACCCAGGCGGAGATGGCGGGGGGATCGTCACTGGCCACGTAGCGCACCCCCAGGCCGCCGCCCACGTTCAAATCCCTGGGGCGGTGCCCCAGATCCCTGGCCCGACCCAGAGCCTTCACCATGACCGCCGCCAGGTCCCCATGGGGCTGTAGCTCGAAAATCTGGGAACCGATGTGGGCATGGAGCCCGGCCACCTCCGCCCATGGCGCCATGGCCAGCCGCCGTAGCACCCCATCCAGTTCCTCCAGGTCAAACCCGAACTTGCTGTCCAGGTGGCCGGTGCGAATGTACTCGTGGGTGTGGCATTCGATCCCCGGCGTGAAGCGGATGAGCAGCCGCACCCGCTGCTCACGCTGGCCACAGAGGCGCTCCAGCAGATCCAGTTCCCACCAGTTGTCCAGCACCACGGTCACCCCGTGCTCCAGGGCCAGCTCCAATTCCCCCCGGGACTTGTTGTTGCCGTGGAGGACGATGTTCCGGGGATTCGCGCCCCCGGCAATGGCGGTGAGCAATTCCCCGGCCGAGACCACGTCCAGCCCCAACCCCTCACTGGTCATCAGAGCCGCCATGGCCAGGCTGCTATGGGCTTTGGAGGCATACAGCACAAGAGATTCGCCCGGGTAGTGACTCGTCAGGGCCTGGCGATAGGCCCGGCAACCGGCCCGCAGGGTGGTTTCATCCAGCACGTAGAGGGGTGTGCCGTAGTGGGCCGCCAGATCAGCCAGGCGACAACCCCCCACCCACAGTTGCTGCTCTGCGTCAACTTCAGCGCTGACGGGCGCCAGGTTGCGATTGGGACTCTGCCGGTCAATATCCTCTTCATAGGGGCGGAAGCGGGGCGAAGACATGGTGGCAACGGGGAACTGGGGTGAAAATCTGAACCGTGGAAAACCCGGCAGGGCCGGTTATCTGGCCATGGCGTTGCTTCCTCGGGTTGCCCCAACGGTTGCCCGGCCCTGGTAGCTTGCAACGACAAGGTCCCTGCGACGGATGTTTGAGCGGTTCACGGAAAAAGCCATCAAGGTCATCATGGTTGCTCAGGAGGAGGCGCGCCGCCTTGGGCACAACTTCGTTGGCACGGAGCAGATCCTGCTGGGTCTCATCGGCGAAGCAACGGGTGTGGCGGCCAAGGTGCTCAAGTCCATGGGGGTCACCCTCAAGGACGCGCGGGTGGAGGTGGAGAAGGTCATCGGTCGCGGCTCCGGCTTCGTGGCTGTTGAGATTCCCTTTACCCCCCGCGCCAAACGGGTGTTGGAGCTCTCCCTGGAGGAGGCGCGCCAACTGGGCCACAACTACATCGGCACGGAACACCTGCTGCTGGGCCTGATCCGGGAAGGAGAAGGGGTGGCGGCCCGGGTGCTGGAGAATCTGGGGGTGGACCTGGCCAAGGTGCGGACCCAGGTGATCCGCATGTTGGGAGAAACGGCCGAGGTGACCAGTGGCGGCGGCAAAGGCGGCAACAAGACCCCCACCCTGGACGAGTTCGGCAGCAACCTGACCCAGTTGGCCAGCAACAGCAAACTGGATCCCGTTGTGGGGCGCCAGCAGGAGATCGACCGGGTCATTCAGATTCTGGTGCGTCGCACCAAAAACAACCCCGTGCTGGTGGGTGAGCCCGGTGTGGGCAAGACAGCCATTGCCGAGGGGCTGGCCCAGCGCATTGCCAGTGGGGAAATCCCCGGCATCCTGGAGGGCAAGAGGGTGCTCACCCTCGATATTGGCCTGCTGGTGGCAGGCACCAAGTATCGCGGCGAATTCGAGGAGCGCCTCAAGAAGATCATGGAGGAAATCCGCAGCGCCGGCGACGTGATCCTGGTGATTGACGAGGTGCATACTCTCATCGGGGCCGGCGCCGCCGAGGGGGCCATTGACGCAGCCAATATCCTCAAGCCCGCCCTGGCGCGGGGTGAACTGCAGTGCATCGGCGCCACCACCCTGGATGAATATCGCAAGCACATCGAGCGGGATGCCGCCCTGGAGCGCCGCTTCCAGCCGGTCACGGTTGGCGAGCCTTCCGTAGCGGACACCATCACCATCCTCCACGGACTGCGGGAGCGCTACGAGCAGCACCATAACCTCAAGATCACCGATGAAGCCCTGGCTGCGGCAGCCAATCTGGGGGACCGCTACATCAGCGACCGCTACCTGCCGGACAAGGCCATCGACTTGATCGACGAAGCCGGCAGTCGGGTGCGCCTGCTCAACTCCAAGCTGCCCAGCGCGGCGCGGGATCTGGATCGACAGTTGCGTCAGGTGCTGGCCCAGAAGGATGAGGCGGTGCGGGACCAGGATTTCGCGAAGGCCGGTCAGTTGCGGGATCAGGAGGTGAAGTTGAAGCAGCAGATTCGCGACATCATTCAAGGGAGCCGCAACCAGACGGAATCCACCGCGGCGGCGGCGGCCGGCACAGGCAAGACCGATCCCAGCTTCGGGGCGGATGGCTCCCCTCTGGTTACGGAAGACGACATTGCCGCCATCGTGGCCTCATGGACCGGTGTGCCCGTGCAGAAGCTTACGGAGAAGGAGTCGGTGAAGCTCCTCAACATCGAAGACACCCTGCACCAGCGTCTCATTGGCCAGGATGAAGCGGTGAAATCGGTGGCAAAGGCCATCCGCCGCGCCCGGGTTGGCCTGAAGAATCCCAATCGGCCCATTGCCAGCTTTATCTTCTCCGGCCCCACCGGCGTGGGCAAAACCGAACTCACCAAAGCGCTGGCCACCTACTTCTTCGGCAGTGAGGAAGCCATGATTCGTGTGGATATGTCCGAATACATGGAGCGTCATACGGTCAGTAAGCTCATCGGCTCGCCACCGGGCTACGTGGGCTTCAATGAAGGCGGCCAGTTGACGGAAGCAGTGCGGCGGCGCCCCTACACGGTGATTCTGTTTGACGAGATCGAGAAAGCCCACCCGGATATCTTCAATCTGCTGCTTCAACTCCTGGAAGACGGCCATCTGACGGATTCCAAGGGTCGCAAGGTCAACTTCAAGAACACTTTGGTGATCATGACCTCCAACATTGGCTCGAAGGTCATCGAGAAAGGCGGCGGCGGCCTGGGATTCGAGTTTTCCGAAGACAATGAAGAGGAGGCCCGCTACACGCGGATTCGCTCCCTTGTGAACGAGGAACTCAAAAACTACTTCCGTCCCGAGTTCCTGAACCGCCTTGACGAGGTCATTGTCTTCCGTCAACTCACCCGGGCTGAAGTGAAGCAGATTGCCGCCATCATGCTCAAGGAGGTGTTTGCGCGGATGCAGGAGAAGCAGATTACCCTCTCCGTCACGGAGTCCTTCCAGGATCGCCTGGTGGAGGAAGGGTATAATCCCTCCTATGGGGCGCGCCCCTTGCGCCGGGCCGTGATGCGCCTGCTGGAGGACAGTCTGGCGGAAGAGTTCTTGAACGGAACCATCAAAGAGGGCGACCATGCCCTGGTGGACGTGGATGATCAGACAAAAGTGGTCATCCGCCGCCAGCCGACCAGCCCGGCCGACACCACCCTCCCCGAGACAAAAGAGGCCTCGGCGGTCAGTCTCTAGCGTCCCGTTCGGTTCAGCCCATGGCCATGGCAGATGTCCCTCCGTTCGCCCCTGCTGTGGCCGGGTCCGTGGATCCGGCGGCCACCCATGCCATTGCCCCACAACGGGTGGTGCGCGGCCCCGGCGCGCTCCGGGCGGCGCTGCCCCACTTGCATGCCCTGACACGGCGTCCGGTGCTGTTGGGTCGCTCCCCGGCAGTGGCCCCCCACCGCCAAGCCCTGGCTCAACAACTCCACCTTCCCCAAGCCCGGCAGTTGTTGCTGCGCCATGACTGTTGTGATCCCGATCTCCTGCGGCTGGAAACAGCCATCCGTCAGCTTCAGGCTGATGGGGTGATCGCCCTTGGGGGCGGCAAGGTGTTGGATGCTGGCAAGTTGCTGGCCCACCGCTGCGGGATCCCTTGCGTCACCATTCCCGCCAGTGCGGCCACCTGTGCCGGATGGACGGCCCTGGCCAACGTCTACAGCGAAACCGGGGCGTTTATCCATGACGTGTCTCTGGATCGCTGCCCGGAGTTGCTGGTCTTTGACCATCAACTCGTTGCCACGGCGCCGGCCCGCACCATGGCCAGCGGCATTGCCGACGCCATGGCCAAGTGGTATGAAGCGTCCCTCAGCAGTGGTCAGAGTCAGGACGCTCTGGTGCGCCAGGCGGTGGAGCAGGCCAGGCTCCTGCGGGATCAGTTGCTCCTGGAATGTGAAGACGCCCTTGCCCACCCCGGCGGTGCAGCCTGGGGGCGGGTGGTGGAGAATTGTGGCCTCACGGCCGGACTCATCGGCGGCCTTGGCGGCGCCCGCTGTCGCACCGCCGCGGCCCACGCGGTTCATAACGGGCTCACCCAGTTGGCCCCCTGCCGCCACTGGCTCCATGGGGAGAAGGTGGCCGTGGGCATCCTGGTGCAGTTGCGCCTGGAGGAAACGGTGGGGGGCCAGCCCCTGGCCG
>NZ_JENA01000054.1 GCF_000586015.1 Candidatus Synechococcus spongiarum SH4
GATCAGACATGAAATCCCTTGGCGACAAGGTGGATCGTTTGGTGGAAAGCCTGGCCGCCGCCAAGTCCCTCTGACCAAGGCCCCGCCGGTATCCTGGCCTGGGCAAAGCCCCTGACGGTCGGCATTGACGCCAGCGGGCGTGTGAGCATGGTGGACAGAGGGCTTGTCCGGTGGGTGGCAGGCCCTCCAGGGGATCAGGAGACCGTGGAGAAGCGGTTTTCCAGCAGGTGGTCCAGCTTGGCATCCAGCTTGCCCAGACCGTCTTTCAGTTCTTTCCGTATCTCCTTCATGTCTGCCTGCTGGCCGCCAAATCCTTCTGAACCCGGGGCAGTACTATGATCCTCAGATCCACTCCTCCGTAGCGATTGAATGCGTTCCCTTGCGCTTGCCTTCACGCTGATTTTTCCCCTTCTGTCCGTACCTGCCCCACTGCAGGCCCAAGAGGAGACCAAGCCACAGCAGTTGTCCGATTCGGGGATCCAGCAAGGCAGAACCCTGATAGACGGTGGTAACTTTATCGAGGCCCTGTCTGTCTTGCGGCCCCTGGTTCCTGATCGCCTGGATGATACAAGGCAGATCAATATTCTGTTCCTGGTGGGTCGGGCGGCACTGGGCGCTGCCGAGCACCCCCAAACCCCGGAGGCGGAACGAAAAGACTATGTGGACGAAGCCATTGGCGCGTTCCACCGGATCCTGGTGGCCCAACCGGAGCTGGTGCGGGTGCGACTTGAACTGGCCCGGGCGTTCTATGTCAAAGGTCACGACCGCTTGTCCCGCAGGGAGTTTGAGCGGGTGCTGGCGGAGGAGAGTCTGCCGCCGCCGGTGGTGGCCAACGTCAGGGGTTTTCTTTCCGCCATCAGGCAGCGTCGCCGTTGGAACGGGTATTTCGGCATGGCCCTGGCTCCCGATACCAACATCGGCGGTTCCAGTGATGCAGAGAAGGTTGATATTCCTGATCTTTTTGGTGTCACCCCTGGCCCGACGGTGCAGGCCGACTACCATCCGGACATCAGCTCTGGCCTGGGCTTCAGGGTGTGGGGTGGCGGGGAATATGAGCATCCGCTGAGCGCCAAGGTGCGATTGCGGGGCGGCGCCAGTATCTCGCGAACGGAATACGAGGGTCAGGATTTTGACCGCATGCTGCTGTCCGCCCATGGGGGAACCCGCTGGTTGGCCAATGGAAGGACGGATATGAGCCTGCTGGCCAGCGCCCGCCGTTCCTGGAGCGGCGGTGAGCCCCAATATAAGGCTCTCGGCGCCCGTTTTGAATTGTCCCGTTTCCTGAGCAGGCGCGTACTGGTTCGCACCCAGGCCTCCTACCACCAGCACGTCTATGATGAGGATGTTTATCTGGACGGTCCCCGTAGCGATATTTCCTTGACAGGTCTCTGGCAGGCAACCCCCACCATGAGACTGGAAGCCAACGTGGGGCTGACCCGGGAACACATGGAATCGGAACTCTGGCGCAACAGTGGTCGGTTGATGGGGCTGGGGATGTCCCTCGATCTGCCCCGGGGTTTCACCGTGGGTCTCAACGGAAGTTACCGCTGGACCGACTACGATGATCGGGGGAGCACACTTCCATGGATTGCCTCTGAAGATTCCCGCATGGATCGCACCCGGACCCTGAGTATCTCCCTATACAATCGCGGCTTTACCGTGCGAGGCTTCAGTCCCAAGCTGGTGCTTACCAGGGAGACCCGTGAATCCAACGCCCAGTTGCAGGATTATAAGAGAGATCGCGCCGAACTCCAGTTCGTAAGGCTGTTATGAAAGCACTACGCTCACTGATGACCGGTCCTGCCCACCAGCACCACTGAACCACTGAACCACTGAACCACTGAACATTGAAGCCCTTGACAGCAAGGTTGATGGCGCTCTCCCTCGGCCTTCTCACCACTGCCCTCGCCATCACCGCTCCGGCTCCGGCCTTGGCAAGTCTGGAGTTCTGTAACCGCACCGCTGATGGCTACCCACTCTCTCTGGCCATTGCCTATTATAATTTTGGCATAATCCATACAAGATTTCGCAGGGACGGCTCAACGGGCTTGACCATTACCTTAAATCCCAGGTGGACCATCAGGGGGTGGTGGGAGATTCCCCACAATGAGTGTATTATGGTGGCGGCTGATCGTGACCTGAACCTGAAATACCATTATTACTATGCTCACTCTCCAGAGACTTCATACGAAGATTCAGGCCCGTATCTACTATGTGGCCGTAAGTACGGTCGTTTTCATATTGAACATAGCCTGAACCGTGATGGAGAAACTGTGGAGATTCTGACTCTCGACCGCTCCGGCGTCAGGTCTGTACCCGTAGCCTCTGCAACGGGTTTGCAGGCTGCTTGCACCGATCTGGGTTACAGATTACTCCCCTTTAACCAGATTGACGTTGGCGGGAGTGAGAATTACACCCATGATATTTTCTAATCTGATCACCCAGCCGTCGCCGGCAAACTGACCTTCACAGGTGGTCAAGGCGATGAGGGCTTGCAGCCGCCGCAGGGGCTTCTGGGTGGGGTGAAGCCCCGCCTCCGCCGCGGGCAGTCCGACCTGCAGCACGTTATCCGGGGTGTCGGCAAAGCCGAGGAAGCCGTCCTGGCAATAGGCGCCCACCCCATGCTGTAAGACGTTATCGGCCATCCGCGGCAGACCAACCGTTAATCGGTTTCCGCCGCCGCTGAAACACGACCCCCGCCGCCCGCTGGGCAGGGCTGCGCCCCAGGTAGGCGGAATTGGTGTTGTGGTGGAGCACGTCCCAATGGTCGGCGCCGATGCCATAGGGAATATCACTGAGGATCAGATGGACGGATTCCGAGGGCGCCGCCTGGATCAACTCCAGGGCGTCCCCTGGACAATCCCTGCCGGCCCCTCCTGTTCCCCGGCGCCGGGCAAGAGCTCCATCATGGCCAGCCATTGCATGTACGCCCCAGCCTATGGCCCGGATCCATGGGCGGGAGGGGCAACGGGCCTTGGGCGGGGCGATCCGGCCTTACGGTTGGCAGCGGTTTGCCCACAGCGGGTGTTGTCCTTTCCGCCGGATTCCGTTGCCCTGGTCCATGAATGGTTCAGCCCCTGGGCGACGGGGGGCGCCGAGGCGGTGGTGCGGGAACTGGATCAACTTCTGGCGCCCCGGCTTTATGCCCTGGTGGACGGGGAGTCCCGGCGGCCGGGTAGTTGGCTGGCGGGGCGTTCCGTTACCACCAGCTTCGTTCAGCGGCTCCCCTGGGGTGTGCGCCGGGTGCAACTCTACCTGTCCCTGCTGCCTCTGGCGGTGGAACAGTTGGACCTGAGCGGCCATCCCCTGGTGGTGAGCAGCAGCCATCTGGTGGCCAAGGGGGTGCTCACCGGACCGGACCAGCTTCACGTGAGCTATGTCCATAGCCCGCCCCGCTATGCCTGGGATCAGATGAACGTCTACCTGCGCCGGAGCGCCTTGGCCAGGGGGCCGTTGGGGCCGTGGATCCGCTGGCAACTCCATCAACTGCGCCAATGGGATCACCTCAGCGCCCAGCGGGTGGATGTGCTGGTGGCCAACTCCCGTTTCACGGCGCGGCGTATCTGGCGCTGTTGGCGACGGCGCAGTGTGGTGATTCACCCCCCGGTGGCGGTGGAGCGCTTCCACTGGCGGCAACCCCGTTCGGACTTCTACCTGTGTCTGGGGCGACTGGTGGCCTACAAGCGGGTGGATCTGGTGGTGGAGGCCTTCAACCGTTGCCGTCTGCCCCTGCTGGTGGCGGGGGATGGGCCGGAGCGAAAACGACTCCAGCGGCAAGCCGGCCCGACAGTCCGGTTACTGGGCCGGCGGAGCGCCCACCAAGTGGAGGATCTGCTGGGGCGGTGCCGGGCGTTGGTCCATGCCGGCGTGGAGGACTTCGGCATTGCGCCGGTGGAGGCCATGGCCGCCGGCGCCCCTGTCATTGCCCTGGGGCAAGGCGGCCTTCTGGATTCCGTACGGTGCCACCGTCAGGATCCGGCCACCGCCACAGGGTTGTTCTTTGATCGACCCTGCCCCCGCGTGCTGGCGGAGGCCATCCGCCACTTTGAAGACCAGCGCCTGTGGCGACAGTTGCCGGCGGAACGGTTGCGGCAGCAGGCGGAGCGGTTTTCCGGGCAGCGGTTTCATGGGCGGATGGAGGCCCTGCTGGCCAGGAGTTGGCGGCGGTTCCAAGGGGCCTGTTCCCGTATCCCCCAGGCCCCTTAGGCTGGTTCAGCCATTGCCTGTGCTCCATGGACACCCGGGCGCTGCCGCCTATGGATCGCCGGCCCCGCGTCCATGGCTGCTCCCGGCAGCCGGCGCTCCGGGCAACGCCCCAGGGGAGCGCTCTGGTGGCGCGAGTGCTCCGCAGTCAACGCCTCAAGCGCCTGATGGACATCACGGTGGCTGCCCTGGCCCTGGTGGTGGGCGCCCCCCTGTTTCTGGTGGTGGCGCTGGTGGTCCGGCGCAGTTCCCCAGGGGGACTGTTCTATGTGCAGCGCCGCCTGGGGCGGGGTCACAAGCCGTTTGGCTGCATCAAGTTCCGCACCATGGTGCAGGGGGCGGACCGGCAACTGCGCAGGACCTTGAAAACCTCTGCCCAACTGCAGGAGGATTTCCGTCGCGGCTTCAAGCTCAAGAACGACCCCCGCATCACGTCAGTGGGACACATACTGCGGCGCACCAGCCTGGATGAACTGCCCCAGTTTCTCAACATCCTGCGGGGGGAAATGAGCTTGGTGGGACCCCGGCCCATTGTGCGGGCGGAGGTGGAGCGCTACGGGGACGCCATTGACCGGGTGCTGTCCGTCCGTCCGGGCTTGACAGGGCTCTGGCAGGTGTCCGGCCGCAACAACCTCACCTATGCCCAGCGGGTGGCCCTGGATTTGCACTACGTGTCCCGGCGGTCCCTGGTGCTGGATCTGGTGATTCTCTGGCGCACCCTGGGGGTGGTGCTCTCCCCCAGGGACAACGGGGCCTACTGAGATCCAGCCAGCCCCCGATACCCGTCCCATCAACAAGCGAGCACACCCGCCAGCCCCAGCCACAGCAGCAGCCCCCGGCGGGTCAGATGCACCATGGCCACCACACTGGCCGGCTGGGGATCCGGATGCCCTGTTCCCAACAGGGGCTTATCCCGTTCCTGCCGGCCATAGCGGTTGCGACCGCCCAACCGGACCCCGACGGCATGGGCATAGGCCGCCATGGAGACACTGGCGTTGGGGGACGGATCCGCGGCCCCCTCCCGCCGGGCGGTGGTCAACAACCACCAGGGTCGCCCCAGCATCACCCCCAGGCTCAGCACCGCCAAGCGGCAGGGCAGCCACACCATCCCGTCCTCCAGCCGGGCCGCGGCGGTCCCCAGCCAGCGCAGGGTTCCCTGCCGATAGCCCACCATGGAATCCATGGTGCTCACCGCCTTGAAGCCCCAACCCATGGCCACCGGCCCCGGCGCTCCATCTCCCAGAACTGCCTGAAGCCCCACCCCCACAAGCATCCAGAACAGGGGGGCAAAGGCCCCGTCAACGGCGTTTTCGCTGGCGCTTTCCGCCGCGCCCCGCAGGATGTCACGGCGGCCCAGGTGGGCCACGTCCCGCCCCACAATCCTGGCCAGAGCCTGGCGGGCTGCAGGTAAGTCAGGGGACGGCCCCAGCCGCTCCAGCACAGCCGTGACCCGCTGGCCCAGACTTCGCCCCGCCAGACAACTGGCCATGGCCAGGATCAACCAAGGGGTGGCCAGGAGGGGCCAGCGCCGTGCGCCCCACTCCAGGGCCATGCCCGCCCCCATGGCCAACAGCACCATGGTGGCGGCCAACGCTGCCCCGGCCAGTTGCAGGCGGCGGGGTTGTTGGCGGCCCCAGGGCTCCAGTCCATGGCGCAGCCGGCTGATGCCCCAGCCCATGACCTGCACCGGATGGGGCCATGCCAACGGATCCCCCACCAGCCAATCCAGGGCACTGGCGGCCAGCACCAAGCCCCAGCCCGTCAGGGGGGACACGGCAGGAGGAGAGCCGCAACGGCGTCAGGCAGTCTTCAGCCAACTGAACATGGCCCGGAGCCGTTGGCCCACCGCTTCCACGGGATGGTCCTGGTCCTGTTTCCGCATGGCCTGCATCCGGGGTTTGCCCGCGTCGCACTCCGCCACGAACTGCCTGGCAAAGGCGCCGTCCTGGATTTCCGCCAGCAGACGCCGCATCTCCGCCTTGGTGTCGTCGGTGATGAGGCGAGGGCCACTGACGTAATCACCGTATTCAGCCGTGTTGGAGATGGAATCCCGCATGGCCGTCAGACCCCCCTTCACCATCAGATCCACAATCAGCTTCACCTCATGGAGGCATTCGAAATAGGCCAGTTCCGGTTGATAGCCCGCCTCCACCAGGGTTTCAAAGCCGGCCTTCACCAGGGCGCTCAGGCCGCCGCAGAGCACCGCCTGTTCCCCAAACAGGTCCGTCTCCGTCTCTTCCTTGAAACTGGTTTCCAGGATGCCCGCCCGGGTGGCGCCGATGCCTTTGGCGTAGGCCATGGCCAAGGTGCGGGCCTGGCCGGATGCATCCTGGGCAATGGCAAAGAGGGCCGGAACTCCCTGGCCGTTTTCATACTCCCAGCGCACCGTATGGCCCGGCCCCTTGGGGGCAATCATCACCACGTCCACGTCCGTGGGCGGCACAACCAGTTGAAAACGAATGTTGAAGCCGTGGGCAAAGCCGAGCACCTTGCCCGCGGTGAGGTGGGGCGCCACGGAGGCTTCATAGACCTGCTTCTGCACCTCGTCGGGTAGCAACAGCATGATCCAGTCCGCCCGCGCTGCCGCCTCCTGCACCGAAACCACCTCCAGACCGTCCGCCCGGGCTTTGGCGGCGGAGCGGCTCCCCTCGTAGAGGCCCACAATCACCTTCACCCCGCTATCCCTGAGATTGAGGGCATGGGCATGGCCCTGGGAGCCATAGCCGATGATGGCCACCGTCTTTGCGTTCAAGACCGAGAGGTCAGCGTCGTTGTCGTAAAAAAGGTTGGCCATCGAAAAGAACCGGATCCCAGTGGAGAATTGCCAATTTTAAGCAGTTCAGGCCAAGGCGTCCTGGCAGAGAATCTGCATCACGCTGAGGATGGTGCGACTCTCCAGGATGTTGAGACCGTTGATCTCGGCGAGACGGATGAGAAAGTTCACCTCGTCATGGTTGACCTCGCCGTCACTGGCGACGATCTTGCAGGCCACGGCAAAGGCGGTGAGTTGCTGACCGGGGCTCAAGGCTGTCGTCGCTTCCGCCAACAGGGCCTCTCGCCCGTCCTTGCGGTGCCGGTCCCACAGTTGATCAACGAGGGCAGCCCATTCCGCCTCCTCCAGGGTGTTGTAGGGGTGGCGAGCGTTGAGTTCCTCAAAGAAGGCGTTCCTCTCCACGTCGCTTGTGTCCAGATCGGACCACACGGCGCAATGGCCAACGGCGGCAAAGGCGGTTTTGGTGTCCAAGAAGGAAGATAGGATGAACGCATTTCGCTCTAGCAGCCATGGGCCTGGCTTGCCATGGCCATGGACCCACTGTTAAGAATCCCTTGAAGATTGACCGTGGCCGGCCGGGTTGTGGGCGCCCTCGCCGCCCCGCCCTTGCCTGGGCCAGCCCTTACGCCTCACTGGGGTGGGCAATGACCCGGTCGATCAGGCCATAGACCTTGGCGTCCTCCGCGCCCATGAAGAAGTCCCGGTCCGAGTCTTTGGCCACCTTCTCCACGGGTTGGTTGCACATGGCCGCCAGCTCCCGATTGAGACTGTCCCGGTTGCGGAGGATTTCCCTGGCCTCGATGGCAATGTCACTGGCCTGTCCCTGGGCGCCGCTGCTGGGCTGGTGAATCATGATGCGGCTGTGGGGCAGCGCCGAGCGTTTGCCCTTCGTGCCGGCAGCCAGGAGAAACGCCCCCATGCTGGCGGCCTGGCCCACGCAGATGGTGACCACGTCGGACTTCACGTAGCGGATGGTGTCGTAGATGGCCATGCCGGCCGTGACGGAACCACCCGGTGAGTTGATGTAGAGGTAGATGGGTTTGGTGGTGTCGGAATCCAGGTACAACATGTTGGCCACCAGGGCGTTGGCCACCCCATCGGTGACCTCGGAGCCCAGAAACAGGATCCGCTCCACCCCGAGGCGGGTGTAGATATCCACCCAGCGCTCAAACTGGCTGCCGGGCAAGCGATAGGGGACGCTGGGGGTTCCGATGGGCATGGGACAAGAGGGGGTGAGGGAAGCGGCGGTTGGGGGTTAGAGGCTGGGGGGTGGCGCGGCGGGCAGATCCTTTCTGCTGGTGAGCACCCGGTCAATCAGGCCGTACTCCTTGGCTTCCGCCGCGGTCATGTAGGTCATGCGGTCGGAATCCCGGCTCAACTGCTCCACGGTGCGCCCCGTGTTGGCCGCCAGGATGCTCAGCATGGTGCGCTTGTTGTGGAGCACCTCCCGGGCGCGAATCTGGATGTCGCTGGCCTGGCCCCGGGCGCCGCTGCGGGGCTGGTGGAGAACGATGGAGGCGTGGGGCAGGGCGGCCCGATACCCCTTGGCGCCAGCGGAGAGAATCATGGCGGCCGTGCCCATGGCCTGGCCGATGCAGATGGTGTGGACCGGCGGCTTCACGTAGCGGAGGGTGTCGCAGACGGCAAAGGCCTCGGTCTCGAAGCCCACGGCCTCGCCGGAGTACCAGCTTGTGCCGGTGGAGTTGATGTAGAAGAAAATGGGCTTGTCGGGATTGTCGAACTCCAGGTAGAGCAACTGGGCGATGATGAGCTCGGTCACGTCCAGCCCCAG
>NZ_JENA01000055.1 GCF_000586015.1 Candidatus Synechococcus spongiarum SH4
GGGACACCCTTGAGGATCAAGGGGTTGCCCTGGCTGAAACGAAGAATGATCCGCCATATTCGATTGCTCGGAACACCTCAGTTGTCGACCACTGTGGCGCAGGGCCACATCTAACCGGCCAGCAGAGGCGTAAAACGCGCTTTCCCGGGCAACGCAGTGTACTCGGCCACAATGCTGGTGAACTCGTCACCACTGAGGCTTTCCCGCTCAATCAGCACCTCCACCACCCTGTCCATGCACTCGCGATGGCGACTGAGCAGGGCAACAGTGTCGTCATAAAGCCGGTGGACCAACTTGAACACCTGCTCATCCACGCTGCGGGCGCTGGCGTTGGACATTTCGCTGCGGATCATCAGATCCCGACCCAGGAACACCTCCCGATCCTGACTGGTGAGGGAAATGGGACCGATTTCACTCATGCCGAACTGGGTCACCATTTGTCGGGCAATGGCGGACACCTGTTGAAAATCCCCCCCGGCCCCTGTGGTGATCTCGGCCTGACCAAAGACAATCTGCTCGGCGGCGCGCCCCCCCAAAGCGCCCATGATGCGGGCCTTGAGCTGGGCGCGGGAGACCAGCTCCTGCTCCTCATCCGGGGAAAACCAGGTGAGTCCCTGGGCCTGACCCCGGGGAATGAGGGTGACCTTCTGCACGGGGTCATGGGCCTGGAGCAGGCTGCCCACCAGAGCATGACCAACTTCGTGATAAGCGATCAGCCGTTTGCTGCGACCGTCGGTGAGGGGCTGACGCTCCATGCCGGCAATGACCCGGTCCACCGCATCGTCCACCTCCGTCAAGCTGATGAACAACTTGCGGCGCCGGGCGCTGAGGATGGCGGCCTCGTTCAGCAGATTGGCCAGATCCGCGCCGGTGAAGCCCGGTGTCCGCCGGGCGACGGACTCCAGGGAGAGATCCTCCGCCAGCTTCTTGTTGCGGGCATGAACCTGCAGGATCGCCAGCCGCCCCTTGATGTCCGGGGCATCCACCATCACCTGGCGGTCAAAACGACCGGGCCGCAAGAGGGCTGAATCCAGCACGTCGGGACGGTTGGTGGCCGCCAGCACAATGATGCCGGAATTGCCCTCGAAGCCATCCATCTCCGTGAGGATCTGGTTGAGGGTCTGCTCCCGTTCGTCGTTGCCGCCCCCCATGCCGGCGCCCCGTTGACGGCCAACGGCGTCAATCTCGTCAATGAAGATCAGGCAGGGGGAGTTGTCCTTGGCCTTCTTGAACAGGTCCCGCACCCGGCTGGCGCCCACACCCACAAACATCTCCACGAACTCGGAGCCGGACAGGGAGAAAAACGGCACCTCGGCTTCCCCGGCGATGGCCTTGGCCAACAGGGTCTTGCCGGTGCCCGGCGGACCCACCAACAGGGCGCCTTTGGGGATGCGGGCCCCCACTGCGGTGAAGCGCTCCGGCGTCTTCAGGAAGGTGACGATTTCCTTGAGGTCCTGCTTTGCCTCCTCCACACCGGCCACGTCGTCGAAGGTGACTCCGGTTTCCGCCTCCATCATGAAGCGGGCCTTGGACTTGCTGAATTGCATGGCCTGTCCCGGTCCACCGGGGAGGCCGCTGGATCGCCGGGCCAGGAAGATCAGGGAGCCAATGAGCAACAGGGGCAGCAGCAGATTCCCCAGCACCCCCCACACAGGCGAGGATTGCCGTGGCGGATGAACGTCGAAGCTGATGCGTTTCTCCTTCAACTGATCCAGCAGATTCGGCGCCAGGCCCGGCAGATCCACCCGCAGACGCTGCGGATGGTCGAAATCGGGGTCCGTGGTTTCCACAATGGCGGTGCGCCCCCCGTCAAACACGTCCACCGCCCGCACCCGATCTTCCTGCAGGCTTTCCAGGAAGCGGCCGTAGGTCATGCGTCCATTGGCCACGTTGCGGGATTCCACAGGGGGATTCACCGCCACGTCCGTGGCATCTTTATTCCCGGCCGCCTGCCAGAGCAGCCCCAAGCCGATCACCACGGGAAGCAACCAAAGGGCAATAATCCGCCAGCGCTTGTTCATGGCTGTTTCCAAGAGTTTACACAACGTAAACGGCCCAGCCCCATAACTGCGGTGGCGCCCATGAATCGGCAACACTTTCCTTTACCACTTTGATCTTCTCTCCGATCCCCGCCTCATAGACGGCGCAGCGCCACGATGGGATCCAGTTGGGCGGCGCGCCGGGCCGGGATCACGCCAAAGAAGATCCCGATTCCCCCGGAGAGGCCCACGGTGAACAGGACGGTGCCGGGGCCTATAAAAGCCGGCAAGGGGGTGACGGCCGACGCCAGGGCAACGGCGCCCAGGCCCAGACCGCTGCCGATGATTCCCCCCATGCTGGCCAGCACCGCGGCTTCAATGAGGAACTGGAGCAGTACGTCCCGGCGGCGGGCCCCCAGGGCCTTGCGCAAGCCCACCTCTGCGGTGCGTTCGCTTACGGCCACCAGCATGATGTTCATGATGCCCACTCCCCCCACCAGCAGGGAAACGCCGCCAATGGATCCCAGCAGGATGGTGAGACCTCCGGTGATGGTGGTGACGATGGCCGCAGCCTCCTTCTGGGTGCGCACAATGAAGTCGTCTTCCCCGAACCTGGGGATTTTGTGTCGCTGACGCAGGAGATTGGCGATCTGGAAGCTGGCGGCATTGATTTTGCTCTCATCCCTGGCCTCCACGCTGATGAAGTTCAAGGAGACGCCATAGGCGGGATCCCGGCCGGTGATGCGGTTCACCATGGTGGTCAGGGGGATATAGGCCACTTCATCCTGGTTTTCCCCAAAGAACGACCCCTTCTCTTCCATTACGCCAATCACCGTAAATCTGTTGTTGCCAATGCGGATGCGTTGGCCCAGAAGATCGATGTTGGGGGAAAGACCGGTTGCCAGCGCCGATCCGAGGACCACCACCGACCGATTGCCCTCCAGATCCGCCTGGGTGATGAAGTGACCCCGCTCCACGTCAAACTGGCGCACCGCCAGGAACGCGGGAGTAACCCCATACACGGGGACGTTGAGACTGTTGCCACCCACGGAGCTACGGCCACTCGCCTGGATGATCTGGTTGGAGGAAATCTGCGGCGCCACGCGCCGTACGCTGGGCGCCTGGCTGGCAATGGCCTCTGCGTCCTCCAACACCAGCGTGCGCGGCCTGGCGGCGCCTCCTCGGCGACTGCGATCATTGCCCGGCACGACAAACAGCACGTTGGCGCCGAGGCTTTGCAACTGCTCATTGGCCAGCTTCTGGGTGCCCTGACCGATGCCCACCAGGGTGATCACCGAGGCATTGCCGATGACGATGCCCAGGATGGTGAGCAGGCTGCGGAGGCGGCTGGCCCGGAGAGCGCTCCAGGCCATGGACCAGGTTTCTCGCCAGGGGAGGGGCATGGCAAAACGCTACGTGCAAGCAAGAACCGGGCTATTGGAACTGGAGCCGTCAGCTTCCGTGATTCAGACAGATCAGTTGTTCTGGACAGAATACTTGCCACCCGGGGACGGCAGCCGGGGGAACCGTTGCGGGGGATCATAGCGTCTCCACGTATCTCCCCGCGTGTTGTCCCTACCGCTGGCGGCTCTGCTTTGAGGGGGAGGACACCGCCTACAACCTGGGCGAAAGGAAGAAGTACACACTGATTATCACAGAGAGTAAGATTCCGGCGGTGTCCTTGCCTCTCTAAACTATGATCCTGATAGGCATTATTGTGTTCTTGTCTGCAATGACAGCAGGGCCATTGATATATCGGAGTCAACGGCCTGCGAAGACCATACACTTCCAAAACGCTGTTGGACGTCATGGGCGTTCATCAAGATAATGTTGATTGATCCTATCCACTCCAGGTGGTTCCCCAGCAAGGACCCCGGTGACCACCATGGCGTGGCAGTGGAGAATGGCGTCAGCGCCCCAG
Source organism: Candidatus Synechococcus spongiarum SH4 (assembly GCF_000586015.1). Classification (GTDB taxonomy): domain Bacteria; phylum Cyanobacteriota; class Cyanobacteriia; order PCC-6307; family Cyanobiaceae; genus Synechococcus_B; species Synechococcus_B spongiarum_F. The sequence goes on from NZ_JENA01000055.1 coordinate 3,901, forward strand.
GCCCGTGAACCAGACACCCCGCCTCCCCCGGTTGAAGTGGACCGGGGATTTGCAGAACCTGCTCCTTGGCCTCAGCCTGGCGCTCACCCTCCTGGTGTTCTGGGGGCCACCGCTGCTGAGCAGTCTGGAGAGACCCTCTGTGCAAGGTGTGCTGGAGCAACGGCAGTTGGAGCTACAAGCCCTGGCCGGCCGGGCGGTGATCAAGGGAAATCTCATCCTTCCCCCGAATCGGAACGCCCCTCTCCTCAGCCGCCAGTTATTTGGCGCTGACACCCTCCAGGAGTTGGCGGACCTCCTGCAGCAGCGTCAGGACAACACAACCACCGCGGATCGTGACCTGCGGCTGCGCCAGGTGTTGGTGCTTCTGGCCATGGACCAGCCGGAGCAAGCCTTGCCTCTGCTGGAGAGTCTCGGTTCCGTTCCAGGGGAAGGGGATCCCTCGGCGGCAGTCATCCTTCAACAGGCCCTTATGGAGCGGGCGACGGGGGATCAGTCTACGGTTGCCGCGCTGGAGGATCTGGACGATGAAGCCCTTGGGGATGCCCTACCCCCCCATCCCCTTTACCAATCCCTGGCCTGCGCCGTCCTGGACCCGGACCGCCCCTTCTGTGGTGCTTCCCATGCCGGGGCCCTGGTGCGCCTCGCTCTGGTGGGCTTGGCGGGGCCACTGGCGGCTGGGGTGGGCATCCTGCTCTGGCTGGTGCAACTGGGACGTTTTCTATGGTCCCGGGAGCGATCCCCACGGCCCCCCTCCCCAGCCCCGGCAAGTCCCCCCCTAAGCCTCCCCGCCCTGCTGCTGTTTTTCTTTGGCGGCGTTGTGGTGTTGGGCAATGGGGCTGGCGCCCTGGCGCTGTTGGCGCTGCGGCACTGGGTGCAGATCAGCAGCGGCACAGGGCAGGCCATGGCCACCATGGTGGTCTATGGGGCACAGACCCTGCCGGGGCTGGCGGTTCTGCGCTGGTTGCGACGCGGGGAGGGGCAATCCGGCTGGCGCTGGCTGCAATGGGGCCTGGGCTGGCGATCATTTCCCCTGGCGCTGGGGGGACTCCTGCTTAGCCTGCCCCTGGTGCTGCTGGCCAGTTGGGGGATGTCTCAACTGTTTCCGGATGCGGGAGGCAGTAATCCGTTGCTGGAGCTGGTGCTAAACAGCCGGGACTGGACGGCGCTGGTGTTCTTTGCCCTGACGGCCTGTCTTCTGGCGCCCCTTTATGAGGAACTGGTTTTCCGCGCCACGATTTTGCCCGCCCTGGGGAGATCCTATGGGGCCGGTGTGGGAGTTCTGTTGAGCAGTCTGCTGTTTGCCGCCGCCCACCTGAGCCTGGTGGAGTTTGTCCCGCTTCTGATCCTGGGCCTGGGCCTGGGCTGGCTGCGGCTGAGCAGCGGACGGCTGAGCGCCTGCGTTCTGATGCATGCCGCCTGGAACGGTTATACCCTTGCCAATCTGGTGCTCCTGGGCCTGTGATTGCCCGACAGGCTGTGCTGGGCCGAATTAAATTAAGCGACCACACGGCGCCGTTTCCATTTGGCTCGGGGGTCCTACAGGATGGCGATCACGGGGAAGTCCGCTCACGACACTGGCAGGACATCGGTCTCCGGACGTGACCGTCGCCGGCGGTGGTCCCAGGGAGCAAAACGGGTTTCCCCTGTTCCCAGGGCCAACAGCAACCCACCGGGGCTGGCGGGTATCCACTGGCTGGCCAACCGCGCGCTCCTGGTGTCCCTGCTGATCCCCACCGTTCTCTGTGTTCTGGAGTTACAGATGCGGCGCAACCTGAGTCGCACCTACACGGCTCTCCAGGATGCCCGCACCATGCAGCAACTGGTCATGGACTCCCGGGCCCAACTCGTGGCTGCCCCGGACGCCATTCATGTCGCCGGGCAAACAGGCCAGGGTGGCCTGTCCGCCAGCCAGAGCATTGAACCGCTCCTGCTTCCGCCACCCCCGGACCGACCGTTGAAGCATCGGTCCCTGTTCCGGCGCCTGGGCCGCTGGATCAAAGCTGGTCCGGCGTTGCGGGGCTATTGAACTTGGGTCGTTCCCGCCGCCGCCCGCAGCGCCCTGTTCCGGCGCCCTCCACCAGGGGGCGGCTTGTGGTGGTGTTCCTGCTGCTGCTGTTGTCCGTCCTGGGTCTTGCGGGACGGCTATTCTGGCTCCAAGTGATTCAGGGGCATGCGCTTGCTCAACAGGCTCGCTCCCGTCAGGCCCCCTCCACCCGGTCCGTCGCCATACGACGGCCCATTGTTGATCGTCAAGGGGAGGTGCTGGCCTGGGACGAGATGCGGGTGCGCATCTGGGCCCACCCTGTCTATTTTCAATTCCCTGGCGACCGGGACGGCCAAAGGCGCTCCGCGGCGGAGGTGAGTCAACGGCTGGCCCCCGTCCTGAACCGGCCGGCAGCCGATCTGGAGCAACGCCTCTCCGGGCAGGGCAGCAGTATCCGCCTGCTGGAACACCTGAGTCTGGAGAAGGGGGAGCGGGTGGAAGCCCTGGGCATCAGCGGGATTGACGTGGAGGTTTACCCACAGCGGCGTTATCCCCAGGGTGAACTCTTTGCCAACGTGGTGGGTTTCCTGAATCTGGAGCGCCAACCCCAGGCAGGTCTGGAATTGAGTCGCAACACCCAACTGCAGCAAGGGGAACGCAGCCCGTGGCGCCTGGGCGCCGGGTCCGGGGCGATGTTGCCCGTCAATACCTTGTCCATGGGCGCCATCACCGACGACGCCATGCAGTTGCAGTTGAGTCTGGATGCTCGTCTGCAACGGGCAGCCTATGGCGCCCTGTCGGCAGCGATGGAGCAGTGGACGGCCACACAGGGCGCGGTGATGGTGATGGACGTGCAGAACGGCGAGCTTCTCGCCCTGGCTTCACAACCCAGCTTTGACCCCGGCCGTTTCTGGCAGGCCAACCCCCGGCATTTTCGTGGGTGGCCTGTGGAAGACCTCTATGAACCCGGCTCCACCTTCAAGCCCGTCAATCTGGCCATTGCCCTTGAGGAGGGGGTGATCCACGGGAACAGCACGGTGCATGACACGGGCAGTGTGGTGGTGGAGTCCTGGACACTGCACAACAACCGGAATCAGGTTCATGGGGTGATCACCATGCCCCAGGTGTTGCAGGTGTCCAGCAATGTGGGCATGGTCAAAACCATGTCGCGGTTATCCCGGCAGCGCTACTGGCAATGGCTGCACAAGCTTGAGATTGAACAGGCGCCTGATACGGACCTGCCGGGCGCCACTGCGGGCCAATTGAAATCCCTGCAGGTTTTCCGTTCCAATCCCATCCATGCCGCCACGGCATCCTTTGGTCAGGGGATTGCCCTCACCCCCCTCAAGCTGCTCCAACTCCATGCCGCCCTGGCCAATGGCGGCTGGCTGGTGCGGCCCCATGTTGTTCAGGGGCTGCGCAACAGGAACGCCATGGCGGCCACCCCCCGCCTCCCCCAGCGCAAACGCATTTTCCAGGAGGCATCCACCGCCACGGTGCGCAACTGGATGGCCGCAGCCACCAGGCTGGCGCAAGCCCCCGGAGCCGGGCTGCAGCCCCGTCCCGTTGCCGGCAAGAGCGGCACGTCTCAGAAGGCGCGCCATGGCGGCTACGACCCGGACACCGTTACCACCAGCTTCGTGGCTCACCTGCCCACGGATCAACCTCGTTTCGTGGTGTTGGCGGTGCTGGATGAACCCCGTGGCGAGGAGACCTACGGGACCACCGTGGCGTTGCCCGTGGCGTATCGCGTGATTGACAGCATCATGGCGTTGGACAACCTGCTGCCTGCCCGTGGCGGCGCCGGTTGACGGAAGGCTTCGGGGATTGAGAGTTTCGAGAGGCAGAGCCAGGGATGGGGGAGGCCATAGGCAGTTGGCTTCCAACTGGCGCCCACTACTGACTAACCCCGATTCCGGATCAGGCGGGAGTGTGGTCGGGATCCTGATGCGCCTCTTGGCTGCTTGTCATTGGCCGCGGACCTGGCTGAAGATAGGGAGATGCCGCCGGTGAGCGCTGCGGGGAACAACCATGAAGGCATCAGGGGAAGACAGGCGGGCTTGGCCATGGTAACCACCCTGCGCCAACCCCGGGAAGCCCGCGCAGCGCTGTTGCCCAATGGAGCCAGACCTTACTTCACGTCCTGACGGTTGCCATGGTCTCCACCAGGCGATCCACTTTCTCCCCCAGCGCTTTCGTGTATTCCCGCATTTCCCGCATCTCTTCCCGCTGCCGGGCCTCACTGAGCTTCATCTCTTCCCGCTGCCGGGCCTCGCTGGCCCGCATTTCTTCCCGCTGCCGGGCCTCCATGGCCTTGAGGGCCTCCTGCTGCCGGGCCTCGCCAGCCTGCATGTATTCCCGCATTTCCTCCCGCTGCCGGGCCTCGCTGGCCTGCATATATTCCCGCATTTCCCGCATTTCTTCCCGCTGGCGCATCTCGCTGGCCTTCATCTCTTCCCGCTGGCGCATCTCGCTGGCCTTCATCTCTTCCCGCTGGCGCATCTCGTTGGCCTTCAGGTCGTCTCTGAGGGCATCCAACTGTTTTGCGGTCCTGGCTTCGCTGGACTTGATCTCTGCCCAGATCACCGCCAGGGCGCCGGTCAGCAGGGAGATGCCGCCGGTGAGCGCTGCGGGGAACAACCATGAAGGCATCAGGGGAAGACAGCAGGCTTCCCCATGGTAACCACCCTGCGCCAACCCCGGGAAGCCCGTGCAGCGCTGTTGCCCAATGGAGCCAAGCC
>NZ_JENA01000056.1 GCF_000586015.1 Candidatus Synechococcus spongiarum SH4
GATCCGGGGCGGCCGACGGCTGCACCCTGGCGCCCATGCCCAGCAGGGCCAGACCGTCCACCACCCCGAAAGCCCGATTGCTGGTGCGTTCCGCCAGGCGGGCGCCGGTGGGGAAGACGAGGGTGAGGCGCAGGGTTGTCCGGGGGGGCAACAGGGGCTCCAGGTTGTGGTGCAGCAACTCCAGGGCGAAGTTGGAGGCGCAGATCCTGCCGCTCTCGGCGTGAACGCCGACGCCGGCCCCCGGCAGCAGTTGCAGGGGAGGATGATCACGTCCACGGGGAGGCCCCCATTCCGCCAGCACCCAGATGGGCAGATTCCGGGTCAGATCCAGGTGGTCGCCGGGCTGACAGCGCCCCGTGGCCAAGGCGGCGTCGGCCCCCAGCGGCGCGGCCTGCTGCACCGGCAACCCGTGGAGGCTAGTGTCCCGGGGCAACTGCACGGACACCGGGGACACAAACGGTTCGCCCCGCAGGCAGCGGAGGGCCGCCATGGCCACGGCGGTCACCCAGACGGGCAGGCTGTAGCCCTTGACGGTTTCGGAGGCGTTGGACACTGGATTGGACACCGGGGGCGCTGTTGCAATAACGGGTTGAGAGCAATCCCAATGGCGGCGGGAAGTCGGTTCCTATAGTGATTGGCTGTTCCCGTCCTGTCTGCCGCCGCCATGGAGGACAAGCTCACCCTGATGATTCCCGGTCCCACGCCGGTGCCGGAGCGGGTGCTGCAGGCCATGGCCCGTCACCCCATCGGCCACCGCAGCGGCGCCTTCAGCGCCACCCTGGAGCGGGTGCAGCAGCAGTTGCAATGGCTCCACCAGACCCGCAACGCCGTCCTGCTGCTGACCGGCAGCGGCACCGCGGCCATGGAGGCGGGCATCATCAACACCCTCAGCCGTGGCGACCGGGTGCTCTGCGGTGACAACGGCAAGTTCGGGGAGCGGTGGGTGAAGCTGGCGCGGGCCTACGGTCTGCAGGTGGAGGTGATCCAGGCGCCATGGGGTCAGCCCCTGGATCCGGCCGCCTTTGCCGCTGCCCTGGAGGCGGATACGGAGAAAACCATCCGGGCCGTCATCCTCACCCACTCGGAAACCTCCACCGGGGTGCTCAACGACTTGCAATCCATCGCCGCCCATGCGAAGGCCCACGGCCAGGCCCTCACCATTGTGGACTGTGTCACCAGCCTGGGGGCCACGGCGGCGCCCATGGACAGTTGGGGGTTGGACGTGGTGGCATCCGGCTCCCAGAAGGGCTACATGATGCCCCCCGGCTTGTCCTTCGTCAGCCTGTCCACCCGGGCCTGGCAGGCTTACGAACGCTCCGACCTGCCCAAGTTCTACCTGGATCTGGGCCGCTATCGCAAAGCCGCCGCTGATAAAAGCACCCCCTTCACCCCCGCCGTGAACCTGGTGTTTGCCCTGGAGGCCGCCCTGACCATGTTGGAGCGGGAAGGATTGGCGGCGGTCTTTGCCCGCCATGAACGCCACCGGGCCGCCACCCAGGCCGGTGTGAAGGCCATGGGCCTCAAACTCCTGGCCAAGGAGGGGTATGGCAGCCCCGCCATCACCGCCGTGATCCCCAGCGGCGATGCCGAGCGCATCCGCCAGCACATGAAGAAACGCTTTGATGTCCTGCTGGCCGGAGGCCAGGATCACCTCAAGGGTCAGATTATCCGCATGGGCCATCTGGGCTTTGTCTGTGATCGGGACGTTCTCACCGCCATTGCCGCCCTTGAAGCGGTGCTCATGGAACTGGGGGAGGGTCACATCAAGCCCGGCGCCGGCGTTGCCGCCGCTGCTGCTAAACTCTGGCCATAGATGCGGGTGTAATTCAGTGGTAGAATGTCAGCTTCCCAAGCTGAACGTCGCCGGTTCGAGTCCGGTCACCCGCTTTTGCCTTCCAGTTTGGCTGTTCTTGAGCTGACAGGGGGCCGCCGCCTCGTTCGTTCCCCGCCCAGTTCCGGCCCAAGCTCTGCCGACGGGATCCCGTGGCCTGAAGAATCAGGCACAGACAACCTTTCCCCTTTTCTCTCTTAAAAGATGCGTGTTACTTTCCCTCTGATTGCCTCTTCGCCTGCTTTTCGCATTGAAAATCTTTATCTTATCCAGAATTGAGATTATAGCAATGTATCGCCGTTGCGCCAACGGGCCGGGCAGTACCCGATCCCGACCCGCTTCCTGAACCGGCCTTACCGGCAGCCATTGGCGCAACCTGTGGGGGACCAGGGGCGGCTGCCCGCAATGGATGCTTTTCCGGCCGCCTCCGATGACCTGGTCCATGGGCTCTGTAGGATGGCCGGGAGCACGCTATTCAGTGACATGGCCAAACGCCGCAATCTCAAAAAGGAAAAGCAGGAGCGCAACCGCGCCTACGCGCGCCGTTTCAAGAAGCGGGGCAGCCATGACGGCCGTGGCGAAGGCGCCGGCAACGGGGTCACCGGAACGGCCAGCAATGGGGGCGCCGCAGACTGAGCCAACCCTGTTCCCACGAAGTGGAACGATGTGGTTCAGTGTGGTCATTCCCACATACAACCGCCTTCCCATCCTGCGCCAATGCCTGGCGGCCCTGGAGGCTCAGGATCTGTCCACAGCCCCGGAGGTGGAAGGCTATGAGGTGGTTGTGGTGGACGACGGCTCCACGGATGAAACCGTGGCGGCCTTGCGCCGGGCCGCCTATCCCCACCTGTATCTGCTCCAGCAGGATCATGGCGGCGCCGCCATGGCCCGCAACTGTGGGGTGAAGGCCGCACGGGGGAACGTGATTGTTTTTATTGACAGCGACCTGGTTGTGGTGAAGGGTTTTCTCGCTGCCCACGCCCGCGCCCTTCAGCGCCACTGGCGCCGCCATGGCAACCGCCTCTGCTTCACCTACGGCGCAGTGATCAACACCAGCAACTTTGCCCGGCCCACCAGTGAGCCCCACAAACTCACGGATCTCTCCTGGGCGTATTTCGCCACAGGAAACGTGGCCATTGATCGTCAACTGCTCCTGCAGTCCGGGTTGTTTGACACGGGCTTCCGCCAGTACGGCTGGGAAGACCTGGAGTTGGGGGAGCGGCTGCGGCAACTGGATGTTGTGCTGGTGCGTTGCCCGGAAGCCGTCGGTTACCACTGGCATCCCCCCTTCCGGCTCCAGCAGGTGCCGCAGTTGGTCCAACAGGAGAAGGAGCGGGCCCGCATGGCCTGGGTGTTCTACCGCAAGCACCCCAGCTTCCGGGTGCGCATGATCATTCAATTCACCTGGCTCCATCTCCTCCTGTGGCAGGCGCTCACGTTGGGTGGGCTGCTCAATGCCCATACCATGGGGCCGCTACTGGCGGCGCTGGTGCGCCGGGGGCGGCCTGGTTGGGCCTTGGAAGTGCTACGGCTGCATCTCAATCGCGTTTACGTGCAGACCGTCTTTGCGGAGGCGCAGCATCAGCGGTGGCAGACCCCACAGCCATCTTGATAGGCTGGGGAAGTAAACACACCGCACACCTGCGTGTTTCGGGTGAGCCCAGGCTTCTGGTCGGGGGCTCCGACGCGGGTGGAGGTCCAACCCGAAACCCGACCCAAATCCTATGGCCATTGCCACCCTGACAGAAATGATGGAGTCCGGCGCCCACTTCGGGCACCAGACCCGTCGCTGGAACCCCAAGATGGCGCCCTACATCTACTGCGCCCGCAACGGGGTCCACATCATTGACCTGGTCAAGACGGCCGTCTGTCTCAACCACGCCTACAAGTGGATCCGCTCAGCGGCCAAGTCCGGCAAGCGCTTCCTGTTCGTCGGCACAAAGAAGCAGGCGGCGGAAGTGATTGCCCAGGAGGCCAGGCGCTGTGGCGCAGCCTACGTGAACCAGCGCTGGCTGGGGGGCATGCTCACCAACTGGACCACCATGCGGGCCCGCATCGACCACCTCAAGGATCTGGAGCGGATGGAATCTTCCGGAGCCATTGCCATGCGTCCCAAAAAGGAGGCGGCGGTATTGCGTCGGGAACTGGACCGCTTGCAGAAATATCTGGGGGGCCTCAAAACCATGCGCCGGCTCCCGGACGTGGTGATCCTGGTGGACCAGAAGCGGGAAGCCAATGCCGTTCTGGAATGCCGGAAGCTGGACATTCAACTGGTCTCCATGTTGGATACCAACTGCAATCCCGACCTCTGCGACGTGCCCATCCCCTGCAACGACGACGCGGTGCGCTCTGTGCAGTTGGTGCTCAGCCGCCTTGCCGACGCCGTCAACGAGGGCCGCTACGGCTCCCGGGAGTAGGCCAGGTTTACTGGCCTCAACGACTTCTTCCCCTGGTCTGGCCCTAAGCTGACCCCTGATTATCTCCCCCACTGTCTCCATGGCTGCCGTCTCCGCCCAGACCGTCAAGCAACTGCGCGAAAAAACCGGCGCGGGAATGATGGATTGCAAAAAAGCCCTCACCGCCAGCGGGGGGGATCTGACCAAGGCCAGTGAATGGCTGCGGCAGAAAGGCATCGCCTCGGCGGAAAAGAAAGTGGGCCGCACTGCCGCTGAGGGTTTGGTGAGCAGCTACATCCACACCGGCGGCCGGGTTGGCGTGCTGGTGGAGATCAACTGCGAGACCGACTTTGTCGCCCGGGGGGAGGAGTTTCAACTCCTGGCCCGGGACGTGGCCATGCAGATTGCCGCCTGCCCCCAGGTGGAGTTTGTGAGCACGGACCACATCCCTGAACCCGTGAAAGAACGGGAAAAGGTCATTGAGATGGGACGAGACGATCTGGCCAGGAAACCCCCGGCCATTCGGGAAAAGATCGTGGCGGGACGCATTGGCAAACGCCTCAAGGAATTGGCCTTGCTGGATCAGCCTTTCATCAAGGACACCTCTCTGAGCGTGGCGGATCGTGTCAAGCAGACCTCCGGCAAGCTGGGGGAGAAGGTGGTTGTGCGTCGCTTTGCCCGTTTTGTCCTGGGGCAGGGGATCGAGGTGGCGGCAACGGACTTTGCGGCCGAGGTGGCGGCCATGGGCGCCAGCAGTTGAGCGCAGCGGCCTTGCAGGATTTGAATCCCCACCAAGACGCCAGCCGGGCACTGCATCAACTGGAGGCGGAAACCGATCAACTGGTGCTCCCCCTGCTGCGCCAGTTGGAGGACTATCTCGGTCTGCTGCGCCAGGAGGCGCCCCGGCAAACGCTGCAAGCCGTCTTCAAGCTGGTCTCCCAGGATTGTCCTGAGCGCTACAGCAGCCTTGGCCATGGGACTCGCCAAACTCTCCAGCGGCGGCTCAAAACCTTGACCCAAATGTCCTGCTGTGTGCTGACCGTGGAGCACCTGTTGGTGCTGGCGCGGAAGCTTAAAGCAGAGCATCAGCGGATCAAGCAGGAGCGGCGCCGCAAGATGCTTGCGGCCCTGGAGCACCTCAATGGCGGTAGTGGGCAGGATGAACCTTCAGGGGAGGGGCTGATCCTGGCCATTCGGGAGCCGTCCCCGGAAGACGCCGCCTTGCCCCTGACGCCACCGAGGGATCCCCAGGGTCTGGAGGACTGGTGTCTATGGCTCAACCGGGCCATGGTTCGCCACCTGCGCACCCTGTCCCACCAACTCGACGTCGAGTTGCTGAACCACCGCCTGATTCAGGCGGTGCTCCCGGTCAGGTTGCTGGATGCGGTGCTGGCTGGCGATGTGGAGGCCATGCAGGCACCGGCCAACCTGCTCAAGATGTCCGTGCCCATGGGGAACGAAGAGAATGCCCCCCAGGTGGTCACCTGCGTGCTCCTGCTCCGTCTGCAGGACATGGAATTTGCCCATCTGCCCCTGCGGCGGAGCCGTCAGCGCCTGCAACAGCACCAGAAGAACCTGCACAACCTTGTTACACAGAGCCGCCAGTGGCGGAGACGGCTGGTGACAGAACAGGCCATGGCCGACTGGAACAACGATCTCCAGCAAATTCAATCCCCACGGCCTTGACAGCACCCACCCACGGTCAGCTCCGTGCTCTGCGGGACTGGGTTGGGCAATTGCAGCGCATCCTGCAGTGGGAAGCGGACCATGGTTTTGTCAACAGCCGGGGCCACAGTGGCCACTTTGGGGAGGTGCTGGCGCGGGGTCTTGCTGAAGCCCCCCTGGCCCCGTTGCGGGACGATCCCACCTGTGGGGAACTCCGGGCCGGGTTTTCCGCCTACTCAACCTGGCCCCCCCAGCAGCGCCGCCACTGGGTGGTGCGCACCCGCAAATGGCTTCACCAGCAGCGTCTCCAGTTCCAGGCCCAGGCCCAGACCGAGACCCAGGCCACTGGGTCCTGCCCGGACCGGCCCTCCCCAGGACCGCCGCCCCTTGCCCGCGTGGAGGGCATCGGCCCCAGGTTGGCGGCCAGGTTGGCGGCTGTGGGCCTGCGGACGGTGGACGATCTGCTGCGCCACTACCCCAGGGATTACATCGACTACTCCCGGCTGCTCCGCATTCGCGCCCTGCGCCCCGGGGAAACCGTGACGGTGGTGGGCGCCGTGGGCCGCAGTCACGCCTTCGTCAGCAGCCGCAACCACAACTTGGCCATTCTGGAACTTCAACTGCAGGATTCCACGGGTCGCTTGAAGGTGACGCGGTTCTATATGGGCCGCCGCTTTACCAGCCCCAAATGGTTGCAGCGGCAGCGGCGGCAGTTTCCCCTGGGGGCCACCGTGGCCGCTTCCGGTCTGGTGAAGAAGGGACCCTATGGCCTCAGCTTGCAGGATCCCCTGTTGGAGGTGCTGGACTCGGGTTCTGTGACCACAAGCCCGGGCCAGCGGATTCTGCCGGTGTATCCCCCTGTGGAAGGGTTGAGTGGGGAAACCCTGCGCCGTGTGGTGCAGACTGTGCTCCCCATGGCCTGTCAGCAGCAGGACCACTTGACGGAGCCATGGCGTCAGCGCTTTGGCGTGATGCCCCTGGCTGAAGCCTTCGCCGCCATTCATCGGCCCGCAAGCGAAGCGGCGCGACAGGCAGGCCGCCACCGGCTGGTGTTTGATGAATTTCTGGAACTCCAGTTGGGGTTGCTGGGCCGCCGGCAGCGACAACGCCAAGCCCAAGCCATGGCCGATCTCACCGTGGCAGGCGCCAGTGACCTGGCGACAGCCTTCCTCACCCTGCTGCCGTTCCGGCTTACCGGGGCGCAAGAGCGGGTGCTGCGGCAGGTTCGTAGGGATTTGCAGGGGACCACCCCCATGGGTCGTCTGGTGCAGGGGGACGTGGGCAGCGGCAAGACGGTTGTGGCGGTCATTGCCTTGCTGGAGGTGATTGCGGCGGGAGGACAGGGGGCCTTGATGGCGCCGACGGAGGTGTTGGCGGCACAGCACTACCGGAGGCTCTGCCACTGGATGGTGCAGCTTCATGTCCCCGTAGCTCTGTTGACGGGATCCACCTCCGAGCGGGACCGGCAAGGGGTGCTGCGGGATCTGGAAACCGGCGCCGTCAAGCTGGTGGTGGGAACCCATGCCCTGCTGGAGGAGCCGGTGACCTTCTTCCGGCTGGGTCTGGTGGTGATTGACGAACAGCATCGGTTCGGGGTGCATCAGCGGAGCCGCCTACTCAACAAGGGGGACGCGCCCCACCTGCTCACCATGACCGCCACCCCCATCCCCCGCACCCTGGCCCTCTCCATCCATGGGGATCTGGAGGTGAGCCAGATTGATGAATTGCCACCGGGGCGTCAGCCGGTGACCACCACCCTCCTGGCGCCCGGTGAGCGGGAACAGGCCTATGGGGCCATTCGCACGGTGGCCTCCCGGGGTGAGCGGGCCTACGTCATCCTGCCCCTGGTGGATGAGTCCGACAAGCTCAAGCTGCGCTCGGCGGTGCAGGAGCACCAACGTCTGGCCGGAACCGTGTTCCCCAACCTGAACGTGGCGCTTCTCCATGGCCGCCTGTCCCCCGGAGCCAAGCAGGAGGTGCTGGAAGCCTTCGTCAGTGGGAAGGCCCAGGTGTTGGTGAGCACCACCGTGGTGGAGGTGGGGGTGGACGTGCCCGATGCCACGGTGATGGTCATTGAACATGCGGAGCGTTTCGGTCTGGCCCAGTTGCACCAGCTTCGTGGCCGCATCGGACGGGGGCAGGTCCCCAAGCCGCTGTTTCCTCGTCAGTGAGTCCCGACAGGCGGTTGCCCGCCAGCGGCTGGAGGTGTTGACCCGCTCCCGGGACGGCTTTGAAATTGCCGAGATGGATTTGCGTTTCCGGGGGCCGGGGCAGGTGTTGGGGACCCGTCAATCGGGCCTGCCGGATCTGGCGCTGGCCAGCCTCACCAGCGATGGCGGTGTCTTGGAGAAGGCCCGGGACGCCGCCAGGCTTTTGCTGCAGGAAGACCCTCACCTGCACACGCTGCCCCGGCTAAGGGCCAGACTGGCTGACCACGACACACGGCTGGCGTCTGCCGCCCGCCTCAACTGATGCCGGATGCTACGGAACGCCCATGGCGCGCCCTGCCCATCAAGGACTGTGGCGAGCCGCTGGCGCCCCTGCCGGAAGACTTGCCCCGGGTGAACCCCCATCCCTATGCCTACCTGGGGGCTCCCTATCCGGCGGGTTGTGGCCCATGGCGGCTGCGTTCAGCGGTGGTGCGGCG
>NZ_JENA01000057.1 GCF_000586015.1 Candidatus Synechococcus spongiarum SH4
AAAGCGACTGATGAACGTTGGGGTGATTGCAGGCCACGCCGCTGAAGAACTGGGAGACACGAAGGTTCCTGATCACGATCCTGACCCGGACTGGGCCGCTCGTTTCTTCGATTGCACCCAGGATGTATCATCCGAAGATCTGCAAAAATTATGGGGACGAATCCTTGCAGGAGAAGTTAAATCTCCTGGGCAAACCTCACTGCGTACACTTTCTATTCTTAGAGATATGACACAGCAGGACGCTAAAAATTTTTTCAGATCTAATGCGTTTTCGAATTTCAAATCTCATTTTCCACGATCACCCTGGCTTAGAAAAAGTGTTGGGTGAAAGTTCTCATTGGCTGGTTCGTTTTTCGCAAATTGGACTCCTTGGTGGCTTTGGAGAAGCCAAGAGAATAACGCTGGGAGACAACGGACAATGGGTAGGCGAGCACTGTGGCCATGCCTTGATCATTGAAGGACGACCAGGCCAGATATTTGAGATGCGGACAATGGACTATCCTTCTGTGGCCTCCTTGATAACCACTGCAGGTATGGAGCTTGCAAAACTGTGTCAGCATCACGAGCCACACTTCCAATATCTATCTCATGTTGCAGGACTTCTTGCAGAAGGGAGCGGTACACTTAAGTTAGCTAAAATTATAGATAAAAATACTGAAGATTTACAGCTTTCCGAATCCGAAACACACATTATTAAACCATTCGTCAAGCCTGAAGAGGGTGACCAAAACCAACAGGAGCCCAACAATGCCAAATAACGAGAAACCTTACCAAGAGAACCACAAAGCCACCATGCGGCAGCCCTCTGCCAAAGCGTGGACCAGCCAACCCTATCCGGCCTACAAGGATTCTGGCGTGGAGTGGCTGGGGCAAGTGCCAGAGCATTGGGAGGTGCAACGTCTCAAAAATTGGCTGGGAATCAACAGGAAAACCTTGCCCGAGGACACAGATCCAGAGTACACATTCCAGTATGTAGACATCGGATCCGTTTCTACAGGCTACCTCACAGAAACTCCCAAGCGGCTTCGATTTGGCAACGCACCCTCACGGGCTAGACGTATCGTTGCTCACGGCGACACAATTGTCTCTACGGTACGAACGTACTTGAAGGCAGTCTGGTATGCTGACAACCTCCAAGAACCTCTGATTGCTTCAACCGGTTTCGCGGTGCTGACGCCAGATAAAAACACGTTACCGAAATTTGTCAGTTACATATGCCAGAGCAATCCTTTCACAGACCTTGTCACGTCAGAATCAGTGGGAATCGCGTATCCTGCAATTGCCGAGACACGATTGGGGACATTTTCAGTTTGCATCCCACCCCTCCCCGAACAAAAAGCCATCGCCCACTTCCTCGACTACACCACTCAACGCATCCAACGCCACATCCAAGCCAAGGAAAAACTAATCAAACTCCTGGAAGAGCAAAAGCAGGTCATCATCCATCAAGCTGTCACAGGCCAAATCAACATCCAAACCGGCCAACCCTATCCGGCCTACAGAGATTCTGGCGTGGAGTGGTTAAGGAGGGTGCCGGAGCATTGGGAGATGCGGCGGCTGAAGTACACCGTATCCTTCACGGGAGGTGGTACGCCGTCAAAGGCCAATGCGTCGTTCTGGAGTGGACCTATTCCTTGGGTGTCCCCCAAGGATATGACCCGTACACGAATTGATGATACAACTGACCACATTTCCAGACAAGCAGTAGCAGCCAGTGCGACGAGCATCGTAGCATCTGGCGCAGTGCTTTTAGTTGTGAGGAGTGGAATCCTTTCGCGAACGATTCCTGTGGCAATCAATACGGTGCCGATGGCGCTCAATCAAGACATGAAGGCTCTGCACCCCAGAAATGGGATCATTGAGAGTGAGTATCTGCACGGTTTGATTGAAGGAAATCAGGCTTTCTTGCTAAGGGAATGGACAAAGCAAGGCACACGGTGGAGAGCATTGAGCATCATTTACTGGCCAACTCACTTATCCCGATTCCCTCGCTCCCCGAACAAAAAGCCATCACCCACTTCCTCACCCACACCAACCACCGCATTTCAAAACATCGCGCCGCAGTCAGGCGCGAGATTGACCTCCTCCACGAATACCGCACCCGCCTCATCGCCGACGTGGTCACCGGCAAGCTGGATGTGCGGGAAGCGGCTGCCCATCTTCCCAAGGGCGACCCGCTCCCGCTTACCGCCAACTGCCAGGATGGGACGGAGCTTGCCGACCCCGGCCGGAGCCACCGCCCATGAC
Source organism: Candidatus Synechococcus spongiarum SH4 (assembly GCF_000586015.1). GTDB lineage: Bacteria > Cyanobacteriota > Cyanobacteriia > PCC-6307 > Cyanobiaceae > Synechococcus_B > Synechococcus_B spongiarum_F. Next base: position 2,248 of record NZ_JENA01000057.1, read on the forward strand.
CACCGATGTCAGCGAACGGGGTTTGGAACGCCTCATTTGCCAGGCCCTCACCGGCGACCCCTGTGATCCCCCCGCCGGCCCCACCAGCGGCGCACCAGCCGCGGCGCCAGGGGGGTGCGGTTGGTCACCGGGCAACCGTTACGACTACAACCGGGAGCACTGTCTGGACATCGTCCAACTCCGCACGTTCCTCCACGCCACCCAGCCGGACGCCGCCCCCGCCCTCCGGCTGGAGGAGGACGGCCCCACCCGCCGCAAGTTCCTGGCCCGTTTGCACGAGGAAATCGCCAAACACGGTGTCGTTACCGTGCTACGGAACGGCATCCGCCACGGCGCCCACCACCTGGAGTTGTTCTACGTTACCCCCTCCCTCCACAACGACACGGCCCGGCGGCGGTTCCAGCAGAACCGGTTCACCGTCACCCGCCAACTCCGCTACAGCCGGGACGAGACCCAGCGGGCGCTGGACATGGTTTTGTGCATCAACGGGCTGCCCGTCTTCACCTTCGAACTCAAGAACAGCCTCACCCGGCAGACGTTTGAAGACGCCGTTGAGCAGTACAAACGGGACCGCAACCCCCACGAGCCCCTGTTCCGGCTTGGGCGGTGCGTGGCCCACTTCGCGGTGGACGACCACCAAGTGCAGTTCTGCACCCATCTCCAGGGCAAGGCGTCCCGGTTCCTGCCGTTCAACCGGGGTTGGCAGCAGGGGGCCGGCAATCCCCCCAACCCGGACGGCCTCAAGACGGATTACCTGTGGCGCCGGGTGCTCACCCGTCAGAGCGTAGCCAACATCCTGGAGAACTACACCCAACTGGTGGCAGCAAAGGACGGGAAGACCGGCAGGACGAAGAAGGTGCAAATCTGGCCCAGATACCACCAGTTGGAGGTGGTGCGGCGGCTCCTGGAGGATGCTTGCCGGCACGGGGCGGGGAGGCGGTATCTGATCCAGCACTCCGCCGGCAGCGGCAAGAGTTATTCCATTGCTTGGCTGGCCCATCAACTCATCGGGCTGGAGCGGGATAGCTGGCCCGTCTTCGATTCCGTCGTCGTGGTCACCGACCGCCGCATTCTGGATCAGCAGATCCGCGACACCATCCGGCAGTACACCCAGGTGCGGGCCACGGTGGCCCATGCGGAACACTCGGGAGATTTGCGCCGCTTCATTGAGCAGGGCAAGAAGATCATTATCTCCACGGTGCAGAAGTTCCCCGTCATTGTGGAAGAAATCGGCAACCCACAGCGGGGCCGCAACTTCGCCGTCATCATCGATGAAGCCCATTCCAGCCAGGGGGGCAAAGCCAGCGCCGCCATGTCCCGCACCCTGGGGGAGACGGGTGACCCGGAGGAGGCGGAGACCGACGAGGACCGCATCAACCGCTTGATGGCGTCCCGCAAGCTGCTCCCCAACGCTAGTTATTACGCTTTCACCGCCACCCCCAAGAATAGGACTCTGGAGATTTTCGGGGATCCGGAGCCCCAGGGGGACGGCGCGGTGCGCCATCGGCCGTTTCATGTCTACAGCATGAAGCAGGCCATCCAGGAGGGGTTCATCCTGGACGTGCTCCAGCATTACACCCCGGTCAGCAGCTACTACAAGCTGGCCAAGACCGTGGAAGAAGACCCGGAGTTTGACGCAGGGAAGGCCCACAAGAAGTTGCGGCGCTACGTGGAAGGGCACCAATACGCCGTCCGCCACAAGGCGGAAATCATGGTGGAGCATTTCCATGAACAGGTGATCGCCCAACGGAAAATCGGCGGCAAGGCCCGGGCCATGGTGGTCACCAGCGGCATTGAGCGGGCCATCCAGTATTTTCATGCCGTCCGCGATATCCTGAAGCAGCGCAAAAGCCCCTACCGGGCCGTCGTCGCTTTCTCGGGAGAACACGGCGATGAAAAACTGACCGAGGCCACCCTCAACGGGTTCCCGGCCGCCAGGATTGCCGAGGTGTTCCAGGAGGAGCCCTACCGCTTCCTGGTGTGCGCCGACAAGTTCCAGACCGGCTACGACGAACCCCTGCTCCACACCATGTACGTGGATAAACCCCTCTCCGGGGTCAAGGCGGTCCAGACCCTTTCCCGCCTCAACCGCGCCCATGCCGGGAAGCACGACGTGTTCGTGCTGGATTTCCAGAACGACACGGAGACCATCAAGGCGGCCTTCTCGGATTATTACCGCACCACGATCTTGTCCGACGCCACCGACCCCGACAAGCTCCACGACCTGCAGGCCCACCTGGACCATGCCCAGGTGTACGGGCCGGATCAAGTAGAAGCCTGCGTCAGGCGCTACCTGGACGGCGCGGAGCGGGACCAACTGGACCCGATATTGAACCGGTGCGTGGCGGTGTATCGGAGCGACCTGGACGAAGACGCCCAGGTAGCGTTCAAGAGCAAGGCCAAGGCGTTCGTGCGCACCTACGCTTTCCTCTCTTCCATCCTTCCCTACAACAACCGGGGCTGGGAAGAGTGTTCCATCTTCCTGAACCTGCTGATTCCCAAGCTGCCGGCGCCGGTGGAGGAGGATTTATCAAAAGGCATCCTTGAGACCGTTGACATGGACAGCTACCGGGCCGAGAAGAGAGCCATGCAGGCAATTCTCCTGAAGGACGAGGACGGGGAAATCGATCCCGCGCCGGGAGAGGACAGTGGCGGACAACGGGAGGCCGAGCTGGATCTGCTCTCCCGTATCATCGCCAACTTCAACGATCTGTTCGGTGGTATCCCGTGGGCGGATAAGGATCGCGTCGAAAAGACAATTACGGAGGAGATTCCCGCCAGAGCGGGAAACGACCCCGCCTTCAGGAACGCAAGAGCACACTCGGATCGCGATAATGCCCGTGTCGAGTACACCGCAGCGGTGAAGCGGGTCATCATGGGCATGATGAAGGACCATACCCAGTTCTTCAAACACTTCATGGACAACCCGGACTTCAAGCGGTTCGTGATTAACGCCAGCTTCGACGTGGCCTACAGGAGGAAAAAATCGCATTCCCCCGAAAGCGGGAATCCATAGTTTAACAGCGAACGCCACCACCCCTCCTCCCCTCCGGGGCGGGCAGGAAGTCAAGCTCTACAATGCCCAACCACCGGATCCCCTGCCATGGTTGCCAGCGACGCAAGCCCTGTTCCCTTTGCCGGTGTGGGCGCCGTGGCGCGGCAGGCCTTTCCCCTGACCGCCGTCACGGGCCATGACACGGCCAAACTGGCCCTCCTCCTGGCGGCGGTAGATCCCGGCCTGGGGGGTGTGGTGATTGCCGGTCGCCGTGGTACGGGCAAATCGGTGCTGGCCCGGGGGCTCCATGCCCTGTTGCCCCCCATTGAAATCCTGCCCGGCAGCCTCAACAGCGATCCCCGGGATCCCCAGGACTGGGACCCCGCAACCCGGGAGCGCTGGGCCGGCGTGGCGCCCCAACAATTGCCCACCCAGGTGGCGCCAGCCCCTTTTGTGCAGGTTCCTGTTGGCGTGTCCGAGGACCGGCTGTTGGGGGCCGTGGACGTGGGCGCCTCCCTCGGCAGCGGCAAGGCGGTGTTCCAGCCGGGGCTGCTGGCGGATGCCCATCGGGGGGTGCTCTATCTGGATGAGCTGAACCTGCTGGACGACGCCATCATCAACCTGCTGCTGGAGGCGGTGGGCAGTGGTTGCAATCGGGTTGAGCGGGAAGGCATCAGCACCAGCCATCCCTGTCGCTGCCTGCTGCTGGCCACCTACAACCCGGAGGAGGGACCCGTGCGGGACCATCTGCTGGACCGCTTCGCCATGGCCATCAGCGCCGATCAACTGCTGAGCCGGGACAACCGGGCTGCTGCGGTTGCCACGGTGCTGGACGCAACCCGTGATTCCCGGGGATTCCGTGAGCACTGGCGGCAGCAGACCGACGCCCTGGCCACCCAATTGTTGCTGGCGCGGCAGTGGCTCCCGGACGTGCGCATCAGCACGGCCCAGGTGGCCTATCTGGTGGAAGAAGCCATCCGGGGCGGGGTGGAAGGACATCGGGCGGAGTTGTTTGCCATGGGGGTGGCCAGGGCAGCGGCGGCCCTGGCGGGGCGGGACGAGGTGGCGGCGGAGGATCTGCGCACCGCGGTGGAACTGGTCATTGCGCCCCGGGCCCGGTTTGATGAGCGCCGGCAGACCCAGAATCAGCCTCCACCCACCCCAGAACCGGACACAGGTCAGGAGGAGACGGACAACGAACCGGACACGGAACCGGAGCAGCCAGAGGACACGGACAAGGATCCTGAACAGCAGGACCCCGCCACTGTCCCGGAGGAGTTTCTCCTGGAGCCGGAAGCGGCGGCGGTGGATCCGGATCTGCTGGTGTTCCAGGCGGCGCAATCCCGGGCCGGGCGCAGTGGTCGCCGGGCGGTGGTGAACAGTGACAGCCGGGGCCGTTACGTGCGCCCCATGCTGCCGCGGGGGCCGGTGAAACGGATTGCGGTGGATGCCACCCTGCGGGCCGCGGCGCCCTACCAGAAGCAACGCCGCCAACGGGATGCCAGCCGCCCTGTCGTCATTGAAGAGAACGACCTGCGGGCCAAGCAACTGGAGCGGCGAGCCGGGGCGCTGGTGGTGTTTCTGGTGGACAGCAGCGGCTCCATGGCCTTGAACCGGATGCAGGCGGCCAAGGGGGCCGTGCTGCGTCTGTTGGGGGAAGCCTACAAAAACCGCGACCAGGTGGCCCTGATTCCCTTCCGGGGGGAACAGGCGGAGGTGCTGCTCCCCCCCACCCGCTCCATTACGGCGGCGCGGCGGCGCTTGGAAACACTCCCCTGTGGGGGTGGCTCACCCCTGGCCCACGGCCTCACCCAGGCGGCCCGGGTGGGGGTCAACGCATCGCCGCGGGCGACATCGCCCAGGTGGTGGTGGTGGCCATTACGGACGGGCGGGGCAACGTTCCCCTCAGCCGCTCCCTGGGTCAGGGGGAGGACCCCGGCAAGGATGTGCGCCAGGAACTGTTGGAGGTGGCGGCCCAGTATGTGCGGCTGGGCATCAAGTTGCTGGTGATCGACACGGAGCGCAAATTCATCCGCAGCGGCTTTGGCGAGGATCTGGCCCAGGCCGCCATGGGCCGCTACGTGCGCCTGCCCAAAGCCACCAGCCAGGCCATGGCCGCCATGGCCACGGACGCCCTGCAAGGCATGGTGTAGCCAATCTGCGGCCTATGTAAGCGTACTGGCTGCGCCTTCCTGGATGCCGGCATCGGGTGGGGAAGAAGCTTCCTGTCCTAAGCCGGGCCGCGCCCCTCTTATTGACCTGACCATGCCGTCAGAACAGCAAAGAGAACTGCAGCCCCAGGGAGTGCTCCGTTGGGGAAGTGGGGCCGTTCTCCTGCCGTTCACCCTCCAGGGAAATCTCCCACGGCTCCGCCTGATCCTGTTGGGCATAGGGGGTCAGTGCCCACGCCATACCGTAGCTCCTGCCGGTAGGGGCCAGCGCCACCGCCAGCGACGGGGAGAGGGTGAGGCGGTTGTTGTGGGTGGGGAAGCCGTAGGCCAACTGCGCCTCGAACTGCTGCCCCCCGCTGCTGGCGTCGTCCAACCCCTCCATGCCGGCGGGATTGAGGAGGGCATCCATGCCCGATGCGGGTGCGCCCATGGTGTGACCCAGGGCGAGGGAGGGTCCCCGATTGGTGGGGGAGGGGTCCCAGGCGAAGGAGAGGGCCAAGCCCTGCTCCCGGAACTCCTCGTCCACGTGGGTCACCAGGGAGCGCCCCTTCAGTTCGCCCCTGATGCCCCGTTGTGGATCGCTCCATGCCAGAGCTGCGCCCACCTCCAGGCCGAAGCCGGTTTCCCCATCGCCGCTGTCCTGTCTCATGCCCACCTCCAGCGAGGGGAGCAGCGCCGCACCGTTGGCCAGGGGGAAGGGGCGGCCCGCCTCCAACCCCACCCGCAGCCGGGAGACGCTGCCCTCGCTGGAGGGGAGAGCATCCACCTGCTCGGTGGTGGTCTTCTGGCTCAGCAGATCGATGGTGGTGGTGAGGCTCAGCCCCTCGGCGCCGCCATCGATGAGTAGGCCGTCCATGCCCACTGCGCCCATCACCATGGTGCTGCCGGGCTTGTACTCCCTCTTGCTCCCATCTGGTGTGAGGGAGAGTTGTCCCCAGCCGTACCCCGCCACGGCCCACACACCCAGTCGTGGGGTGAGGGCGTAACGGCCATAGGGGAACAGGCCCAGTAGGGTGCTGCTGAAGTCTCCATCACCATCGTTGTCCCCCTCTCCCGCGTAGCCGCCGCTCCCCCAGGAGTGGGAGAGGG